>JAHDCN010000049.1:6612-13028 GCA_020629815.1 Verrucomicrobiota bacterium | reverse complement strand
AGCTCCGACATCAGAGCGGTTCCCGCTTTTGTGCAAAGTGCTTGATGCACGGGAGAAGTTATCGATACAGGTCCATCCTCCAGCAGAGATTGCGTCTTCGCTGGGTGGGGAACCCAAGACAGAGATGTGGTATATCGCTGCCGCTGATCCGGGAGCTACGCTATACGTTGGTCTGCGTTCCGGAATGGACAGGGAAGCGTTTGAGGAAAATTTGAATAATGGAACGCTGGAGGAATGCGTTCACACTATTTATCCGAAAGCAGGTGAACATATTTTTATTCCCAGTGGTCGTCTACACGCGATTGGTGGTGGCTTGTTGATTTATGAGATTCAGCAGAATTCTGACACCACTTACCGGGTTTATGACTGGAACCGTATGGGTTTGGACGGAAAACCCCGTGATTTGCATGTGGAGCAGTCCCTGCAGTGCATCGACTTTGGGGATTGTGAACCTTCAATGGACGTAGCCGATGGCAAAGTAATAGCTTCCTGCGATCATTTTCGGGTTGAGAAGCATAAGTTCTCAGTTGGTGAATCTATAGACTCGGCATTGGCCGGCAGATTTGGGATCGTTACAGTGCTGACCGGATCAATCAAAGGCCAGAACAGTGAAAGTGGAAAGGGAGCGTTCGTTCTGGTAACTCACGGATTAAAAGAGGGTAGAGTTACGGCAGGCGAGAATGGTGGGGAGTTTCTGGTGACGACCTGGCCTGACCAGAGCTAATCAATTTTTTCGCCTGGAGCTTCGCTGATCTTCATCCGAACATTCTCGGGTATGGGAACAGCTTTCATTTTCCGAGTCTCCTGATCGAAGGAAACGCAGACCACGGTGAATCGGCCTGTAGCGGCAACTGATTTTTGATCTGACGAATCAGGATTCTTCCAGAACCGAAAGTAATAATGAACCGTTCGTGTCCGTATTTCTTCGATGAGCAGTTCGATCTCTACTTCTTCTTCGAAACGCAACGGTTGCTTATAATCAGCAGAAGCGTGAACACGTGGCCAGCCGACATGGTCTGGGCTGTCGCGGGACCCTTTTCCGGAAAGAAACGGGTGTACAGAGAATCCCAAGTGTCGGTAGAACGCATGTTCTGCGACCTCCATGAATCGGAAGAAATTGGAAAAATGCATAATACCAGCTACGTCGGTATCGGCAAATTCCACTCTACGGCGAAACAGAAAACGATGCTGCGGTTGCTCGCTCATCACTGCCAAGATGACAGTAATCGGAAGCTTGTAAACAAGAACAGAGCTAGTCCATCGCTACTTCCATCTCCCGCATTTCCTGGGAGAGCTGGAACAGCCGGCGGAGTTGCTTCAGTGGGATGTGCGGCACATCGATCTTTTTCTCCAGGTCGAGTAGAACAGAGAAGACCCCGAGCCCCTTTCCTTCATCGCGCATCAGGGTATTGCTAACATGCTGCCACTGGTGGGATTCAATTTCCCAACCGGTACGAATCTCTCTGACGATGAAAATGTATTTTCCGGTTAATACTACCCCTGCTTTTGCCTTACTTAGGATTCCAGCTCTTTCCTGTATCGCGATGTAGTAGATATCGTCTCCCTCTGTCAGAATATTCGAGACTTCACGGAAAATGTGCCCGACGCGGCCTTTGTCCTGACCGTCATCGACAAAGTGACTGATTTGTTCTTCAATTACGAACACCTCGCTTAACGGCTTCCATTCGGTCATGCCATCGAAAAATACGTAATCCTCGGGAGACAGTTTGTTTTCATTGAGCATCTGCAGAATCTCGGAATCGCTAATTGGTCCGATAGGTGTCTCTGAATCGCGGCGGAGAACGGAAAAGCTGATATTCTGACCAGTGTCGGCTTCCGCAGTCTCGGTAGTATTGCTCATCTGGGTAATTGTGGTTGTGTTAATGTATTTACATTGTGAATCATATGGGCGCGATCTTCAAGAGAAATTGATGCCTCTTTGTTGTTTGAAATCAGGTATTTGAACCAAAGAGATGATTTTCTTGAAAATTGAATTGCTGAATAGACACCTGTTTGCCTGAATGATACTCTCCGACTCGAAAAGGGAGCGCAGTGAAGACATTTCTCCAGCCAAGTTCAACTAATAGACTCGTATGCCGAATTACGTTTCCGGCACTTATGCTGTTGAGCTTTGCAACAGCAGGACTCTCCTACGATCCGCCCAATTTTGGTGTTAAGGTTTTCTCTTCTGACGGTTTATTTCTCGAAGAGAACGAGGAGGATACACTCATGGCGGCGCTGACGGCGGTTGCCTGTAATTTCAAGGAAAGCCGCTTGGTCGATTCTGATTTGCGGGAGAAAGCAATCGCCATAGCATTACAGCTTAATCCTCTACATTCCGGGGCCAGAAAAGCCCATGAGGCTTTGATGAGTGGAGATTTCCCCGACCAGACGGGAATGTTTGACAGCGCAACTACCGTAGCAAATCAACTTTGGAACAGCGGAACGAAGCTTCTGGAGGGAAACCCTGAGCCCGAAGAAGCAAAGTTGGCACCCTATCTGTTGGATCTTGCGCTCACGATGCACCCGTCTCCTCCTCTGGAATCTCTTCAGCGTTTTAGTAACCTGACCGATGGTAAAGCCTTGCCGTGGAACCGTTTTGTATCGCTTCAGGAGAGTTCTAATGTAAGCACGAAACGGGTTCGTGAGCTTCTCTCGAATATGGGCAGTAAACCGGCACCTCCCTCACCTGGAAAGAAAGGGCCGAAAGGTATGAACCCATTTTCGGAAAAGCTTCCAGCACCAAAAAAAGGCGGGCCCTCTGATCGGGATAATGGCCCGCGTTCAGAGATAGCCTTGTCACAAGTGACCGTGCCGACATTGGGTCGCCTAGTAACTGATGAAAGCGCTTCAGTTGGCAACTATGTTGCTGGAAAATTGCTGGTTGTTGCGAGGGATGCGAACGCCAGTGAGGTTGAGCAATTTGGTAGCTTCCGGGGGGGCGATGGAGGTACGACGACCCGGCCTTTTGAGATGCGACTCCAACGGGCTTCCGACGCAGCAGCGGTATTCGAATCATTTCGGGAAATCTTCCGCTACTCCCGTCGGGAAAATCCAAGATGGCCATTCCAAAAGATGGCGGACTTCACCTTTCGACCGTCAGAAGAGATTAGTACCGAAGACTTCCGCGTGAAGAGTTCCGTCGCCGGTGTCACTGCTGTAAATTCGATATTTTCCGGCCGTGAGCCTGAACCCGATTTCGCAATTTCCGGGGAGTTTGCTCCAGACACTCGTTCCGAAGCACGCGAAAAGTTTCGGGTCAGTGAGGATTTGTGGGAGGGGCTTTCGAAAATGACAGCGTTACCCGGGATTCGTTTTCACGCGCTTCCTGCAGACAACTACCCCGCCTTTCTGGAAAAGTTGTCCGAGACTAATGAGCTGAAGAAGATTTTGAAGCCGCAATTGATCTCTTTTCAGAATCTAAGTGAATTGACTTCTCTGCAAAGCGAGCCAAATCGAAAACAGATGGAAGCGGCCGCGGCGGCATTCGATGAAATAGGTGATGTGTTAGCTCGAATGCCAGCTCAGGAACTGGCTTCGAATGTCAAAGTGCAGGAGAGACTGAAAGGTATTGTCGATGCGTTTCCTAATCATATGTCGGCTCGTTTGATGATGGCCTACGGCAAGTCGGTGGCTGAACAATCCGGGGACAGTTCTACTGGAGTACCGGTTCCGAAAGATCAGGCAGAACTGGTAACCCAGGCGCTCGATTCGATCGACGAGTTGATCTTACCTTATGCGGAGCTGGGTACCGAATCTCCTTTCGATTTGGATCTCAATTTATTGAAAAGCGAGGCAGATGCGGCTGATCAGGCGTTGGTAAAAATGCGGTCGAGCGTGCCACAAGCAGCACGGGCGTATGTCAGCAAAGCCGAGGATTTGTTGGAGATAGCGACAGAGTTTCTCGGCCTGACAAATAAGACCACCTCAACGGCGAGGCAAAAAGCGCGTGAGATCGAGGCAAAATCGGAAGAAATGAAGGGCTTGCGTGCCAGAATCACTTCTCAATGAGGATTTTGCGGGCCGAACAAACGCATTCTGGACTAACGGATTTTTTCATACTAATTGATGGTTCTGTGCCCAAGGAATGAAGGCCTCTACCGCTGAGAAATCGATCATATTTATCCTGCGCCTGTTGAGTATCAATGCGCTCCTGGCGCTGGTATTTCTGGTGATGCCGGAAGGTTTGATTTCCGGGATTCACAAGCAGATTGGTCTTGGTGAAATGCCGCAGGCGCCGGTGGCAGGCTACCTGAGTCGCTCGCTTTGTCTATTTTATGGAGTCCTCGGGATTCATCTCTGGATTGTTTCCACAGATCTGAACTACTATCGTCCTTTGCTGCGGGTGTATCGTTGGTTGTTCCCCGCTATGGGTGCCGTTTTCCTTGCTATCGATATCCACGAAGGACTTCCACTTTGGTGGATTCTGTTGGAAGGGCCCTTTCTCCTTTGTGTCGGTGCGATTTTTATTTGGCTCACCGGTCAGCTGGGGAAGTATTCCTCAAAGAAGTGATGAGGTAATCTCTGAAAGCCGCAAATTGGGGTCAATGTCCTGATCCAAAGGAGAAGGAGGAATGTCATTTCGCGCGTGCATCGCAGCTGTGTAAGCAATCATTGCTGCGTTGTCGGTGGAAAAGCCGGGTTCCGCCAGAACCAGATTCAAAGATTCAGAATTGGCAGCTCTTTCCAAACTGGCCCGTAACCCGCGGTTACAACTGACACCGCCACTTACGGTGACAACGTTTTCCCCGGTTTGTTTTGCCGCAGCGACGGTCTTGATTGTCAAAATTTCTACAACAGCAGCTTGAAACGAGGCGCAAATGTCATTGATCGTCTCTTCATTGGGTGGGTCGGATAACTTTTCCAGACAATAAAATACGGAGGTCTTGATGCCGCTGAAGCTAAAGCGGAAGTCACCACTGTTTTTCATGCTCCGCGGAAAATCGAACGCCTTCGGATTTCCGAATGGTGCCCTTCGGTCGATCTCCGGTCCGCCAGGATAGGGGAGGCCCAGCATTTTGCCTACCTTATCAAAAGCTTCCCCGGCTGCATCATCGAGAGTTGAACCAAGGATTCGGTAGTCATTCACACCCTTCACTTGCACGATTTGGGTATGGCCACCGCTAACCACAAGAGAAATATTGCCTTCGACTTGGGGCGAACCGATAAAAGGGGAAAGTAAGTGACCTTCGATATGATTGACGGAATAGAATGGCTTATTCAGACCAAGTGCGATTGCTTTAGCAGTGGTGTCGCCAATCAATAGAGAGCTGGCAAGTCCAGGCCCGGAGGTTGCCGCAACCGCAGCGAAATCCTCTAGAACCAAGCCAGCTTCCGCAAGCGTCTGCTCAATCAGTGGCCTGAGGGTATTGTTGTGATTGCGCGACGCAAGTTCAGGAACAACTCCGCCGTGCGGAGCGTGAATGTCGATCTGTGACGCCACTTTGCTGATGACAACTTCGCCGTCAACAGAGCACACTGCTACGGCGGTTTCATCACAGGAGGTTTCAATTGCCAGAATGAGTGACGGCACTTCGTGCTCACTCATTACCTTCCGATCCGTCTGGTTTGGACTCCGGTGCTTCTTCGGTAGCTTCTTCCTTCTCTATGGAAACGACTTCCGTAGTTTCACCATTTCTCAAGTTTGAATAAACCAAAGCGCCTTTCATCGCATCAACGGCTCGGGTGAGTTGTGGATCTTCGAATTGTTCTGCTTTTTTTCGGTTTTCCGGACTCATGGTGTGTCGGCTAAACCATTCTCCTAATTGCTTCTCCTGAGCAGGTGTCAGGGTAGCGACGATATTAGGGTCTACCCCGTTTTCGTGGATGGTTCGGTGACTGGGCGTGTAGTATTTCGCTGTCGTCATTCTAATTGCCTTACCCTTACCAATTGGAAGAATCGACTGCACGGAACCCTTTCCAAAAGTTGTTTCACCAACAACGATGCAACGCTTTAAATCCTGCAGAGCGCCGGCAACCACCTCAGAGCCACTGGCAGAGGAGTGATTGACCAAAATAGCGAGCGGATAATCGCGATCTCGGCGCTTGTTCGCTGCCTTGGTCCGATAAACCTTCACTTCACCTGAGCCGGGTTTTCCTTCGGTCGTCAAAACCATCGTTCCGGCTTTCACAAACTCACCACAAACGTCGATCGCGGAACGAAGCAAACCACCCGGATTGTTACGCATGTCGAGAACGAACGCATCCATGCCCTGTTGTTCGAGTTTATCGAGTCCATCAGCCAATTCTTTTGCTGTCGGCTCGCTGAATTGAAGAATTCTTGCATAGCCCATCTTGTAGGGAGCCGTCAGTTTGGGATCAAGAATCATAATATCCTTCACTGATTCCTGCTTGATGACCTCACGCACCACTTCGAACTCCTCCAGCTTTTTAGTGGAGGGGCGTCGAATTGTGAG
>JAHDCN010000049.1:2036-6512 GCA_020629815.1 Verrucomicrobiota bacterium | reverse complement strand
GGCTGCATGAACTGACAGTGAGGATCGAGGTTGGCCAGCATTCCTTCCAGCGCACTGTTGATCAATTGCTCGTAGGTTACTTTCTCGGGATCTACGTAACCTTGACGAATAGTCTCCATCACCTCAGTCAAAAGCTCGATCTCGTAAAAACCATCATCTTCTTTTTCCTGCTTCTGTTGGGCAGAAAGAGGAACCGAAAATAGCAGCGTAGTGAGCAAAAAGACGTTGAGAGCTCTCATTTCCCTACAATCGAATAGAGTGGACAGATATTCAAGGTCCGGATCAAATGAGCCCGGCCCAGATCAGAGCAACGAAAGCGGCTTTCGTGATGATGTGAAGCCACTGATCCACAGCGAAACTGGTACGTCCCTCGCACTTCACAAAATCGATAACGAAGTGAATCACAAACTCGGCAATTGCCAGAAGCGCAGACCCCGTAATGATCCAGACAAATCCAGCATGGATCAGGCAATGGGCCGACATTAAATAGGCCCATGTGGATGGAGGAGGTTGTTTGCCATCCGCTAGTTTAGGTGGCGGCAAATGGCGGTTCTTGCCGTGTGAAAGAAAGTCTCCCTGTAAAGGGAAGTCAGCCAATGCGTGGCCAATAACCAAAGCGAACAACAGAGACAAAGCCGACAGGAAATCTGTGGCGGGCAGGATAGGAAGTGTAATCGCTGATAACATAGGGAGGACTTACAGTGCCACTAAAAAGGGCAAAGAAAGGTCGCTCCGAAACTCACCTTGAAGGCAATTGTCTAGCCGCATGTTAGAACGAATCGAGCATGGCTTCTCTAGCCATTGCTACTTTCTCGTTCGTTTTGCGGAGACGCTTGCTAAGCTGAGTGGCTATCGACACCAAAAGTTGCGCAGCAGCTTTTGGGTGAGCCTCCAGATATTGCTCCAATTGATTCCGGTCGATCTTCCAAACCTGTGAAATCGATTTGCTTACCACGGAAGCACTGGCCTTCCCGGTATCAAAAATATTTACCTCACCCACAGAGTCTCCGGATTTC
The DNA here is from genome assembly GCA_020629815.1 of Verrucomicrobiota bacterium. GTDB lineage: Bacteria > Verrucomicrobiota > Verrucomicrobiia > Verrucomicrobiales > DEV007 > Arctic95D-9. The sequence continues at coordinate 5,496 of JAHDCN010000049.1, read as the reverse complement.
AGACTACCCAGCAATACGGCCCGACCTGTCGTCTCCGTCTGCACGTGGAAGGTGCCCATAATTATGAGAAACAAGGCATTCTGCTCAATCCCCTCTTCGATCAGGACGTCACCATCACTGAGGTCCAAAAACGCACCAAACTGTCCCAGAGTAGTTCTTTCGGCTTCGTCTAAAGACGATGCAAAACCCATTTCCGGCAGTGTGTCAGCCATATCTCCGACTAGTAAGGTTGATTCGCCATCATTCCGCCCATTCCAGCCTGACCTTCCCAGGAAGCAGGCATGTTGTGGGGCATGCTGCTGAGGCGCTCAGTCGGTGGTTCCGGCTCCTTAGTAGAAGCACAACTGGAAAGGATAATTCCAAGTGCCGGAAGAGTCAGGGTGACAGCGATAAAGTGGAAAATGCGGTTCATTGTGAGCGGTAAAAGCTTACGCCAGAATCGAAACAACTCAAATTACGGTGCGGATGTTTCAAAGATCACCTTGTCACCGGGCTGAATTTTTACTCCTGCGCCGGTGGAATCTTTCACAACATCGCAGACCGAGGCCATATCCTGCAGATTCACAATCCGAAGGCGACCAACGCGGGCATTGCCCCGCTTAACAAGAAGTGAGGAGTCAGCACCCACACCATGGGCACGACCGGCATTCACCATGACAAAGCCCCAGTCGTTGTTAACCGCGACGACTGTTGCCACCATCCCGTTCAACGCAAGCTTCTGAGCTCTACCGATCTGGTAAGCCTCTTCCTGCTTCACCTTGGCTACTTCCCCCTGTCTTGTTTTCACAGCAGCAGCGACCTGAGCATCCAGATTAGTCGCAACATTCTGCTTCTCGGTGAGCGCATCGCGCATCATAGTAAGCTTTGCATTTAGCTCATCAGCGGTTTCAACCCCGTTGGGGAAGACCTTTGCGATGAGGAGATCAATTTCTTTCTTCTCGATTTCGATCTTCTTCAAGTCAGCCGATTTATCATCAACAGACTTAGCCAAAATCTTGAGATTTTGCTTCACGCCTTCGACTGCTGCTGAAGCCATGTTGCGTTTATCTTTCGCCTGACCTTCACGCTCCTGTGCATCATCTCGCTGATCTTCCGCCTCACCCAGCTCATTGCCGACCCGGGTCACATCTGCTTTCAGGCCTTCCAGCTTATCAATCGTCTCTTCGAGTGTATCTTTGTTGCCCAATCCAATCACGATGGCACCAGCCATACACAGGATCGCCAGAATCATAAAAAACTTTCTCATGGTCTTTGTCTTTCTTCAGTCTCGAAAATTTGTTACCCAAATGGATCGGGCTCAGCTGGTGGGGTAGCTGGAGCGTCACCGCTCGGAGCTCCGCCAAAAGGATCAGGCTCGCCGGCCGGGGCAGCTGGCGCATCCATTGCACCTCCACCGCCAAAAGGATCAGGTTCTCCTGCTGGAGCAGCTGGTGCGTCCATTGCGCCTCCACCAAAAGGATCAGGCTCGCCGGCCGGGGCAGCAGGTGCACCCATGCCACCACCGAAAGGATCTGCTTCGCCCGCAGGTGCGGCAGCCGGGGCAGCGCCCGCAGCAGCATTTCCTGCTGGTGCAGTTGCGGCTGCCGCTGGTGCCGCAGCAACAGCAGTTCCCACACTGCGAATACTTTTTACGACCGTGTCACCGATCTGGACAGTTTGCCCGGCTGCGAGAGAACCTGGGATGATATCCGCAACGGTCTCGCCCGGTTCGACTGAAGTAACCAGAAGCTTGCAGATAGGAAGACCACGGCGATAAACGTCCAATTGCGCCTTATTCACAACTCCCTGATCATTGCCACCATTCACTACTACAAAGCCCCACTTGTTAAAAGCGCGCTTTACGGTGCTCTGAAATTCTCCGCGAATAATTCCGGCGGCTTGGTCAGCACGTAGAGCAGCCAATTCAGCAGCTACTTTCTGCAGGCGGTTTGCTTCCACCTTGGCCGCGGCCACAGCTCCTTCTTTCTGAACGACGGAAATCTCCGCTTCTTCGATTTTCGTCTGCAGTTGGACCATTTCCATTCGCAGCGCTTGAATCTCCTGAACGTTCTCCACGATGCCTTTCGACTTCTCCAGTTCTTCGGTTGCTGTAGCCAGTTTTGACTCAAGCAGCTTCAAGTTAGACTCTGCTTCAACCACTTTCGCGTCCAGATCAATCTTCTCAGTGTTGAGAGTTTCGACTTCGTCGTTCAGCTTTTGGATTGAAGTCTCCAGAGCTACGATCTCTTCTTTGGTCTCTTCCAGTTGCTTGGTTCGGCGTTCCAGTTCGGCCTCTTGCTCGCCTACGGCGACAACAGTTTCCTCCAAAACGGTTTTCTTATCCCAAGCCAGATAGCCTGCACCGCCTAAAACGACAGCTGAAATAACTAAAAAAACTTTCCACATGGTACTGTGTTGGTTGAATCTCGGTTCGTATCTCGGAAGCAGAATTTGCGCATTTGCGAATCACCCGCCTCACCTAATCTCACAGATTAACGATGTGATCCGCCGAAAACAACACAAATTTTAGCTTTCGAGATCACTTTTTAAATTTTTTCGAGAGAATGGCAAGCGCCAACTGAAAGATTTCCTGACACAAAATTGGCTTCATTTCTGAAAATTATAAAAGGTTCATCATTTTCAACGCTTTTAGATAGGGTGCGCCCATGGGCGGAAGGGAGTCCGTGTCGAGGGGAAATGCCTGCACATCCTGTTTCGGGTTATTTTCCTCCAGCACAATCAGATTCACTCGATATCTGGTAATTCCGTATTTCAGACGAAGGAGTTCTTTGCGACCTTTGGGGGATTTGACTTGAGGCAGTCTCCATAATCCGGTTCTTCGCGATCCTTGTTCCTGCTCGAGAAAGATTCGGCCATTACTATCCCGACTCAAAGTGACCCATTCGGTTTTTTCCGTGATTTTTGTTTTTCTGGAACTCACGGGCAGTGTTTCCGGATCTCCACCGCCATAAGAGGAGCACCATTGCGACACGGGACACAGCAGGCAGGCGGGCAACCCTTTCAGGCAAACCTGCTGGCCGAGTTCCATAATAGCGGAGTTGTATTCGCGCGCTCCTTCACTAGGCGTAAGATCCGATGCCCATTTCCAAAAGAGTTTTTTGGCAGCGGTCGTATCGACAGGCTCTCGGTAAGAGAAAATACGGGCGAAAACGCGAATCACATTTCCATCGACAATTGGTGCACTTTTCCCAAAGGCGAAACTGCTAACCGCACCAGCGGTGTATTGCCCGACGCCGGGTAGATTCAAAATATCGTCGTAGTCGGTTGGGAACGTACCGTTATGGTTATCTTCGATCTGTCTTGCCGCCTTCTGGAGGTTGCGGGCCCGGTTGTAGTAGCCCAGGCCCTCCCAGGCCTTCAAAATCTCGCTTTCCTCAGCGCTAGCCAAAGTCTTGGTATCGGGAAAACGTTCCAGCCAATTTTCGAAATAGCGCTTTTCCAGCACGGTTGCGATTCGTGT
>JAHDCN010000049.1:0-1936 GCA_020629815.1 Verrucomicrobiota bacterium | reverse complement strand
TTTTCCGAAAAACCCTATGCAATATTTTCGGCAAAGAAAGAGAAGCTGAATGTAACTGTCTATGAAAAGGGGCCCAAAGTTCTGATTCAGGGAAAAGCGACCCGGGACTTTATTGAATTTGTTCTTGAGCCGGAAGTCCTGAAGGAAATAACTCTCGGATACGAAGAGGAGCAAAATCCCGAAATGTTTGCGCCGCATTTTGGCGTTGATGAAAGCGGCAAAGGAGATTTCTTCGGGCCCTTGGTCATCGCCGGTGCCTACACAAATGAGAACATCACACGTCATTTGCTGGATCATGGGATTATGGATAGCAAGCGGATCAAAAGCGATAAGCGGATTCGCGAGCTCGCTGCCGTTGTAAAGGAAACGCCGGGCCTCAGTTATGATATCATTGAGCTTCAGCCTGCCAAATACAACGAAATGTATGAAAGCTTTGCGAACTTGAATCGTCTTCTAGCATGGGGGCATGCCACCGTCATTGCCAATCTTGCCGTGAAGCAGCCCAGCTGCCCGCGGGCTTTGAGCGATCAATTTGCAAACCCACGTGAACTAAAAATGGCGCTTCAGAAAAAGAACTGCAGCATCGAGTTGCAACAAAGGACCAAAGCAGAGTCGGATATTGCAGTCGCCGCGGCTTCGATTTTGGCTCGGGAAAAGTTCATCGATTGGATCGAGAACACTTCAGAAAAGCTCGGTCAGAATTTACCCAAAGGGGCTTCCTCTTTGGTGAAAGAAACGGGTCGGGAGTTGGTTCGGGTGCATGGCGATGAGATACTACGCGATAACGCTAAACTGCATTTTAAAACGGCCCGGGAAATCCTAACAACACAATAAAAGACTTGTGCTTTTATCGAAGTTGGCATGAATTATGCACCCCTTATTTGCGTTCAAACCGAATCCAGCAAATGAGATTACGCGTTACCCAAGATGAGGAACTATCCCCCCGTTCCAAATTGGGAAGCAGATGAAATTATGGCAACTGTAACGAAACGAGATTTAGTAATGGAGCTCAGCAACAAGACTGGCCTGACTCAACAGCAGGTCTTCGAGGTGGTGCAGGGTTTTATTGATGAAGTCACGGATAACCTGGCTGCAAACAACGACGTTGTTTTGCGAAACTTTGGAGCATTTCAGGTTACAAAGACGAAACCCAAAATTGGCCGCAACCCGAATAAGCCGGAAGCAGCAGTTCCGATCCCAGCTCGGGCGGTGGTGAAGTTCAAGCCAGGTAAGCAGATGAAGGAACGGGTTTCCGAAGTCTTGCCGCTTCTGGAGGACTGAGGTAGCAAAGGCTGTCTACAGCTTCTTGACGTTTCTGGTCTGACTCCGGAGGATCGACTCCTCTTCATCGGATAATGCCCTTCGAGGCAGTATCCGGGCGAAGCTGTCACTTTCGTAGAGGAGAAAGAAATCAGGCGTCTCTTGCCACTTCTTTACCCTCACCCAGGGGAGCTTATGTTCACCGGTCTCATGAGAATAGTGAACGGCCTCTTCATCGAAGGTAAGCTCCATGTGCTCCTGAGCGGCTTCCGACTGGCGGAATGATTTCCGAATCTGCCAACGGTTTACGAAGATGCTGAAAAGAGGAACAGCAATCATTCCTGCCAAGAAAGGTAGAAAGGCGTTTAGCTTCTCCTCAGGTATCGCATTTAGCATACGGGAAGTGCCGAACAATCCCAGAGCCAGTATCAGCAACAGGCAGCTGATGATCATTCGCTTTTTCCGCAACGCCATGCAGGCGCGGACGAATTCTTTTTCTTCAAATTGAAATTGGGCCATGCAAAGTGCTTTCGGGTTGGAATTCGGTCCCGAGAGATAAACTACAGCATCTTCTTTTAAAGCCGATACCTTTTTCCTGGCTCTCGTAAGAATATCCTGATTACACTCGCGATTCTTGACGCCCTCCCAAACCGCTTCAGATTACGATTGGATGAAG
>JAHDCN010000524.1 GCA_020629815.1 Verrucomicrobiota bacterium | reverse complement strand
AAAGTTGGATCGAACGCAACAACCGTAAAAAACGCACCGTTGCGAAATATGCAAAGCTTCGCGCAAAGCTGAAGGCTGAGAAGGATTACGATTCTCTCACTATGTTGCCTCGCGATGCGAGTCCAACCCGCGTGGTGAATCGCTGTGAGGTCACTGGACGCCGTCGTGGATATCTTCGCCGTTTCCGTATGTCACGGATTACCTTCCGCGAGATGGCATCTCACGGAATGATTCCCGGCGTTACCAAGTCCAGTTGGTAGGACCTCCTGGAAACCAGCCAATCTTTAAGAACCGGAGCCAACGCTCCGGTTTTTTTGTGCCCAGATAGAAAATGCTTAGAAGGCGCACCTATCTCGCTTGAGAAAGGGCGCTCTTCTGTTTTTACGCGGAAAACGTGGGAAGGCGGCTACGGTTCCACATAGTTGGATCTACGTTGCATTCCTCCGCTAATTCGAGAAAGCCGTCCATTTCCGCCTCCGTAAAGAGAAGCCCGCCGGCTTCTTCGCTCAACTTCGCTGCATTCGCTTCGATCGTGCCCGGTAGCATGCAGCTTTCGTTTCCGTGACCGAGAATATCCTTCACCACGGAAGTGATGTTCTCAGCCTGACTGCGTCCGTTGGAAAAGTCTCCCGACGAAATGGCTTCCGGATGCGTCACCTGGAAGAAGAAAGTCGAAGTGGTCTTTTCGCCGCTGCCGTCCGCCTCATCAGCCCGACCGCGAAGTGTTGGCAGGGAACCGCCGATTGCTGCTCCATAGAGTTCGATCAGTAATCCGAGTCCGTATCCTTTGTGACGCCCGAATGGCTGTAGAGCTACGACTTCAAAAGGGTCATCTGTCGGGTTGCCGTCTTTATCGACACCAAAAGGCTGCTCAAGCTTCTTTTTCTCACGCTTGTATTGTTCCACCTTGCCCATAGCGATCTCTGAAGTGGCCCAGTCGATTACCACCGGATAGCCAACTGCATCGGTAGTTGGAAAGCCCCAGCTGTGAGGATTAGTTCCCAGGGTAGGGAATTTGCCGAAAAACGGAACGACTTCTGCGAGTGTGGAAGTGCAGTTGGTATAGGCGATGTAACCGCGCTTGGCCGCATCCATCACATAGCCGCCGCCCCACAGATAGTGGAACGCATTGTCCACAGCGACCGTCCCGGTTCCGTATTCGTCAGCCAACTTGATACAAGTCTCCATGGCTTCACAGGCGACTGCCTGACCGAGCTTCTTGTTGGCATTCCATTTTTGCACCGAAGGAAAACGGGTTTCCAGCACATCGATTTGTGCACCCGGTTCACACCCCCCACCGCCACTGCCAAACAACTCATCAAGATGCAGCGCCTTCAGGGCATTGTGAGTGCGGATTCCATTCCAGGAAGCTTCCGAGCACATACGAGCCGCTGACGCCGCCTCTTCGGCTTCGTAGCCGCGATGCTGGTATGCGGCTTGAACCAGAGTCTCATGTTGGGATCGGGAAACGACGGAGTATTCAGTAGCTGACATGTGGGATAAACAGAACCGAATTTGCCCTCAGTTCCAGCGAAAAACTGTAAGATTGCAGTAAGAAAATCCGTCGCTATTCTGTTTCCCGATGAGCCAGTTAGAGGAAGGATTGATTCAAGGGACAGACGACAGAATCCGCTGTTTCTGGCCGGAAGAGAAAGAAGATTATCTGGCTTACCACGATGAAGAGTGGGGAATGCCCGTCGATGACGACTTCCGCCTGTTTGAGAAAATTTGCCTGGAAGGTTTTCAGGCCGGCCTGAGCTGGCTGACCATTTTGCGCAAGCGCGAGAACTTCCGTAGCGCATTTGCCCAATTCGATTTTCATCAGGTTGCCCGCTTTGGTGAAAAGGAAGTCGAAGAGCTGGTTCAAGATACTGGCATTGTCCGCCATCGGGGCAAAATCGAATCAACGATCAACAACGCGAAGCGAGCCATTGAGTTGCAGGAGGAATTTGGCTCACTTGGAGCATATTTCTGGCAGCACGAGCCGCCGCCGGAAAGCCGCCCCAAACAGATTACCTACGCCATTATGCGGACGGAATTGGCGAAAACAGCTGAATCGACT
>JAHDCN010000523.1 GCA_020629815.1 Verrucomicrobiota bacterium | reverse complement strand
CTGAAAGATACTCTGGTGATTTGGGGTGGGGAGTTCGGGCGACTACCACTTTCCCAAAAATCGAAAAAACCCGGACGCGATCACAATCCGCATTGCTTCACCACCTGGATGGCCGGCGGCGGAGTGAAAGGCGGCGTCAGCTACGGCGAGTCAGACGAAATCGGACATCACGCCGCAGTGGACAAAGTTCACGTCAACGATCTCCACGCAACGATCCTGCATCAGTTGGGATTTGATCACGAGAAACTGACGTACGTTTATAACGGGCGAAGTTTCCGCCTGACAGATGTCGGAGGAAAAGTGATTCACGACATTTTGGCGTGAGGTTGGGTACGGAAAATACCATTAGGCTACTCTTTTTCGCAAGTCTTCAAGAAATCATGAAGATTATCGTATTCAATGAGTTCTGCGAGACGATTCATTTCCTCTGAATCTGCTTCCATGAACCAAGCGTTCTCCAGGATGTGCTCGGCCAAACCATTAAGATCCGCAGCAATCACTTTGAATCTGTCAGGTGGCCATTCCAATGAATATTCGATAAACTGTTTCGGTTTGGGTATAAAAAAAACGAAATAATCTCCGTTTGATTCAAATATCGGAATAGCCGACTCTCGAAACGGGACTTCAAGATCCTCTTCCCTCGAAAGGCGAAAAATCTCCGATGGTGGATCTACTCCCAAGAGAGTTTGCAATCTAGGGATTGGGCGCTTCCCTCGAGCGAAATTTATGTAAAACGCCGGAAAACCGAATTCGAATAGGTGATGTGCTGCCATCTCCTTTGAATTGCAGTTCATTACGGTTCAATAGAATCACTCACCAAATCACCCCAGTCACATCACCCCTCACCCTGCAGCTTGGCCATTTCTTCGGCTTTGCGCTGGATCTCTTCGGGTGACGGCAGGGTGCTTAGATCCAGCTCGGCGAGAACTTCGGCGGGGATGATGCCGCTTTGCTGCAGTTTGACCATGCACTTCTTGCGCTCGGTTAATGCCTTGTCCGGGCTGCGTTCTTTGGAAAACCGGGACTTGGCTTTTTCGCTACGGGTTTTGAGGCTGGAGTAAATGTCGCCGCCCAAAAGGGAGGAAATATCAACCTTCATGCTCTCCCGTTTCAGATCGTCTTCGTTGACCTGCTCGCCATTGATCGGGCCGCCTTTGTATTTGGGAAACATGATCGCCACCTCGGGACAAACCCGTGAGCAGGCGGGGCAGTTGGTCTTGCAGTTGTCGTTGTTCTGCACCTGGATCTGTTGCTCCTCATCGACGCCGTAGACATCAAACAGGCAGAAGCTCAGGCACTGCATGCAATTGGTGCAACGATCATAATCGATCACGGGAAACCAGGGCTTCCAGGCTCCATCCTTGCCCGGGGAGTTCAGGCCGGTATCGGCTTCGCCGCGAACGGAATCGACCAGACCCACGATCGCTTCGGCGTCCATTCCGCTAGTGTTGCGCGTGGTGATTTCGATTTTTCCGGACTGATCGACGATCTCGGGTGCGCTATCGGAAAACTGTCCCAACACTAATACCGGAACTTCCTCTGCAACCGGAGTGACATCCGCCGCGTCGGTGGATTCAGTCACCCGCAAAACGGAGTAGCCTTGATCGAGAAGCGAGGTGGTTACCGAGAGGCGCTGGGCGGAATCCCAGGGTTCGGCTCCGTTGCCTTCATAGACAACAACCTGGTAAGGGTTAAGATCGTTTTTCATTTCAGCAGCTGGTCGCAAATTTCTTCGGCGGAGTCTTCGCGCATGTTGAGCACTTCGACGGCTTCTTCGTCCTCGGGAAAGGGCACCTCGGCGGAGTGAAACAGCCACTTCACCGCGCGCGGATAGCAGGCTGCAATCTTCACCGGAGCATCGCCGTCGAGAAGGTTTTGCAGGCGTGGGTCCTTGCGGGCCGACATCTCACAAAGGTCGGAAACTGTCTCAAAAGTCTTGCCGGAATCGCACAGTTTTTCCAGGACTTCGTTCTTGGTGGCAGTGGGAACCACATTGGCAAAAGCGCAGCGGCAATAGAGTATTTTGGCTTCCTGACTCACAGATGAAACGTGATTGCGAATGCT
>JAHDCN010000522.1 GCA_020629815.1 Verrucomicrobiota bacterium | reverse complement strand
CCGGAGTTCTCCCACATCACTCAGGATATCAAACTGGAGCCGGGCGGCACGGTCGAGGTTTCCGGAAAGCTTGAGCGTCAGGTCAAAACCCCCGGATGGGTTTCGACCGATTATCACAACCACTCGACTCCCAGTGGCGACAACACCTGCGGCACCGACGACCGGATCATCAACCTCGCCGCCGAGCAAATCGAGTTTGCCCCGACAACCGAGCACAATCGTCTGTATGACTGGGCACCTCACATCGAGAAGCTCGGACTGGCCCCGTTTCTCAGCACCATTCCCGGAATGGAACTGACAGGTCGGGGAGCGCACTTCAATATGTTCCCGCTGAAACCCGACGCGAAGAAGCAGGACGGCGGGGCACCGGTTTGGCAAAAAGATCCACGACTCAATGCTATTACCTTGCGCGGTTTTCAGGGCGAAGACCCGGATCGCTGGATCCACGTCAATCACCCCGACATGACGGAAAATTTTATCGACCGAAATAAAGATGGACGGGCCGATGGAGGGTTCGCCTATTTCGGAAAATTGATCGATGGACTGGAGTCGCAGAACTACCGGGGGTCGCAGATTTTAGAAGAGGCGCCGTTTTCCATCGGCAAGGCTCGCACCGGTCTGGGCAAGCAGGTGAATTACAATCGCGAATTCATCTGGCTGCAGCTGCTCAATCAGGGGCTCACTGTTTGGGGAATTGGCGTGGCAGACGCCCACCACGTGTATGGCAACGGAGTGGGCAGCTGGCGGACCTATGTTCCCAGTTCCACTGATGATCCGTCCAAGATCGACTGGCGGGAAATGAGCCGCAATTCCAAGGCCGGGCGCATGATTCTGACCACCGGCCCTTACCTCGAAGTGGAGACCGGAGCCGGGATCATTGCCGGCGGACAGGACCGCAGCAGCGGCAAGCTCGAGCTGAAAGTAAAAGTGCAATGCGCCGACTGGCTGGACATCGATCGCGTTCAGGTGCTGGTCAACAGTGCTCAGGATCCCCGCTACAACTACACCCGCGAAAAGAACAAAGACATGTTCGGCGATGGCGTCGTGAAATTTGACCAAACCCTGGAGTTGGACCTCAGCGAAGATTCCCACATTATCGTGGTCGCCATCGGCGAGAATTCCAACCTGCAAAAAGGTTACGGCAGCAGCACCCAGAGTGCCTATCAGCCCTGCGCCTACAACAATCCGATTTACGTCGATGTCGACGGCGGAGGCTTTGAACCCAACCACGACACTTTGGGCTATCCGCTTCCGGTCGGGAAATTGAGCGTCGAGCGGGTGGAGGCTCTGTTGGGGAAATAGAAAGGTAGCCGGGTAGCGGGCACTCCTGCCCGCGCAAACCCAGTGCTTACGGGCAAGAGTGCCCGTCACCCGGTTATTGCTGTTTCGCCCGTCTTTTCAAATACGCTCGATACTCGGGCATGGTTCGGCTCAATGAACCTCCCGGATCGACTTTTCTTCCGGGGCTGACCTCATCGTGACCGACGACGTTGTCCAATTCGAAGCGTCGAAAATTCTGATTCAACCAGAGTAGTAACTCTTCCAGTGCCCGTTCCTGGGCCGGGGTGTAGCGATAGTAGATTCCCGCTTCGCAATTGTCCGTGGGAGTAGTAATCCGCCTTACCTTTTCCTCTGGGTAGGAAAGGTCTTTTTTGAACCAGGGTGCCCGCTTTGCATTCAGCTTGCCCGGGCACAGCACTTCAATTCCGACCAGATGCCGGCTGACTCCGAAGCCGAATTTGGACCAAAAGCTTTTGCCGGCATGGTAGCCCCATTCATCGAGCGGGAAATTCTGCCCGACGCGTCCTTCGGCATCGATGACGAAATAGGTGTAGCCCTGTTCCACTTGAAAAGCCAACGCATCGGCGATCCGCTGGTCTGGATGACCAGCTGTCCAGTGCACCACTGCCCCTTCCGGCATCCCACAGGCCCGGTATTTGCCTCGGGTTTTTGAACGTGGAAACTCAGTCTGCGCGAGTGGATACCAGAGCTCATCCTGCCAGTTCCACTTCACATAGGGCAGTGCCTTCCTCCCAATCAGGCAGGCGATCGCCATCAGGATGCG
>JAHDCN010000521.1 GCA_020629815.1 Verrucomicrobiota bacterium | reverse complement strand
CTCGTTTCGTCCGCGAGTTTTCGACGATTCCTGACGAGGCGGAGAAACAGATTATTGATGGCATTCTTGCTTTGAATCTTTGGGAGCGCGGTGACCCGCCTTTTGTGGAGTCGATTCAGGAGAAGTATGATGAGATTCAGGGGGCAGAGTGGGAGAAGACCAAATATTTGAATGACTTTTACCTGAAATTTAAGAACGAAATTCCCACTCCTCTGGATGAGGTCTGGAAGGAGGCGTCAGAGCATTCCAGGACGACTCGTGACCGTTACAATTCCAATCAGTTGATTCCGAAGTCGATTCTTGCCCAGGTAAATGTTGGGCTGGCGAAGGACGACCCGACGCACCGTCAGGGAAAATTTGGTTCTGTTTTGGAGGTGCTCTCCCGCGCTGAGTTTTTTAATGCGGCAGCACGAGTTGTATATCTTGATCGCTTTTCCCGGGCGTTGAAGGCTCTAAAGCCGGAGGATGCGGCCTACAATGCACAGCCGTCCAAAGTTCGGGAAAAAGTAGATGAGTTGATGCAGTCAGCACAGGACCAGTTTCCTGACTTGATCGCCGGATTGAATGGCGAGGGGGATGTCAATGCGGCGATCGAAGCGCTCGGTGACGAAGTGGTAACCCCGGAACAGAAACAGGCCTTATTGCAATTAGCTGCGCTGGATCCGTTTAAAGATGAGACCATCCGGGCATTCGCCGACAATGGCGGCCCGTTTGTCGATGCGTTTCCCTTCGATAAGGAGGCAGAGACGATTTACGCGCTGACACCCCGGTTTCGCAAGGCAGTCGATCAGGTCCGTGATCAGGGGCGCGCTCTGATGAAAGAAGTGCCCGAAGCTTCCAAGCTGACTACCGAAGGCGGACGCGAGGAATTGGGTGGTTTCAAAGACAGTTTCGAAAAGAACCTCAACGAATTCGAATCACTTGCTGATGACCTGGAAAAATGGCGTCATGACAAGCCCTGGGCCTGGCACGAAACTGCGAGCGCTTTTTTCTTCGGTAAAAAGTGGACCAACAACAGCCAGATTCAGGATCGCTACGGCATTCTGCCGATGTTTACCGGTTCGCTGATTATTTCCGTGATTGCCCTGATTGTGGCAGTGCCGATTGCGGTTGCCGGTGCGATTTATGTGAATCAGGTGGCACCCTTCAAAGAGCAATCCTTCCTGAAGCCGACCATTGAATTTATCGGGGCGATTCCTTCCGTGGTTTTGGGTTTCCTCGGTATCGTTGTGGTGGGCGAAATGCTGAAAAATGCCAGTAACTCGGCCCTGCTTGCCTGGCTTCCGGGATTTCCCATTGATGCCCGGCTGAACATGCTACTTGCTGGAGTGCTGCTCGGCTTCATGGCGATTCCGATTATTTTCACCCTCGCCGAAGACGCTTTGAACAATGTTCCCTCGGCGTATCGGGACGGGTCGTTGTCACTGGGAGCCACTCGCTTGCAAACGGCCTTCCGCGTTATTGTTCCGGCTTCCCTCAGTGGTGTGATCGCAGCGATTCTGCTCGGCTTTGGGCGGGTGATTGGCGAAACCATGGTGGTGCTGCTTGTCGCCGGGAACCGGATCAATATTCCCGACTTTTCCAAAGGTGTCGGCGTGGTGACCGAGCCCAGCCACACGATGACCGGAATTATCGCTCAGGGCCTGGGCGAAGCGGCGAAAGGCTCGGTCGATTATCGAGCTCTATTCATGGTTGGACTGGTTCTGTTCATGATTACCCTGATGATCAACTACATCGGCCAGAAAATTCTCACCAAGTATCAGCCTAAGTAATTTTCACATAGATGGAACCCGCCGTATTCGAAAAGAAAAAAGCAGGCATTGGCTCAGAAACTCTGGTCACTTGGGGGTTGCGTATTCTGACCTATCTGGTGATCCTGGCATTTTTCCTGATCCTTGGTCGGATCATTGTTCGCGGTGCTCCGGTATTAATGAAAGAGGGCATCAGCTTTCTCAGTGAACGCCCGCAGATTCTTTTTAGTTTCTACGATGAAGAAGGGAAGTTTCATCGCACCACCAGTCAGGAATTCCGTGACTACCAGGCAGCTAATCCGGATGCCCTGATCCT
>JAHDCN010000520.1 GCA_020629815.1 Verrucomicrobiota bacterium | reverse complement strand
GACAAGCCAAGCGACTGGAAGGCAAAGTCAGTCGGGCGGACAAGGACAAGCTGGATGAATACCTGACGGCGATTCGTGAAGCCGAGCAGCGACTGCAGGGCATGAGGCGTTGGCACAATGTCGAAAAACCGGAAGTCGGCAAAGATCAATACGATCCTGCCTCAAGGGGGCACGGCGATCTCGATTACGGCTTTCTTTCGCCACTGATGTTTGATCTTCTGTTTCTTGCGATTCAGTCCGACTCGTCGCGGGTGTTCACTGCAAACTTCGCAATGCACAACCGGGTCATCGAGATCGACGGCGTATCGAAAGGCTACCATTCTCTTTCCCATCACGGTAATCGGGAGACTTATCTGAAAGAGCTGCGAATCATCGAAGCCTTCTACATGGCGCAGCTATCGCGTTTTGTTTCCAAGCTGAGGGACGCTCAGAATCCGACCAGTAATTTGCTCGATGACACCACCGTCTTCTTCGGCAGCGGCATCGCCGATGCGTCCCGCCATTCGAACCGCGATCTACCAATCCTTCTCGCAGGCGGCGGCTACAAGCATCACGGACACTTCAATGCCATGCAGCAGCACAATCAGCGTCAGACCCCGTTGAACAAACTCTATACCACGATGCTGCAGAATTTTGGCATCGAGATCGAAAGCTTCAATGGAGCCGGAGGCGACCTGAACCATATACTTACTTGATATGAGAGGTGTTCTTTTTGTTCTTTTGTTAGGCGCGTTAACCCCGGCTCAGTCCGCCGACGAATACGCTCCGATCCAACCGTTTCTCAACGAATACTGCGTGAAGTGCCACGGCGGTGAGAAACAAAAAGCTGAGGTGCGGCTCGACCAGTTCGAAAGCATCAGCGGAGCCCTGTGGAGTGAGATCTATGACCAGATCGAGCACTACGACATGCCGCCGGAGGATGAGCCGCAGCCTTCCGATGCCGACCGGAAAAAGTTGAATCAACTCGTGCTGAAAATTTCGCAGGACGATCGCTATTCCATCTCAACCGGCTACCGTCGTCTGAACCGTCGGGAATACGCCAACACCGTCCGTGATTTGCTTGGGCTGAAGAAAGGCATCTTCGATCCCTCAGGCCGAATCTTCAAAGACGAGATTAATGATGGCTTTGATACCAATGGCGAGAAGTTGATCATTTCCAACGAGCTCCTGCTCGAGTATCTCGACTCTGCTGAAGTCAGTCTGCGCAAGGCCCTGTTCTCCGAAGATATGGTGAAGCCCGAGGTGAAGAAAGTCACCTTTCACCCCGGCCAGCTCAAGGGTGGTTCGAACCGCTTCACGACAATCAACAAGCAGTCCACTGTTCTCCGCGAATCTGGCAATCGCGTCTACGGCAAAGACGGCGTAAAGGAAGTGAAGAGCGCCGGGCGATACAAGGTCACGATCACCGCCGCAGGGGTGGATCGGAATCACTACGAGAAGATCGTTTTTCCTCCGCAGAATGGCCCGGTGAAGATGGGTGTTGGCGGCATGCTAAACGGTGCCATGAGCGAAGCCCGGAGTGAGAAGGAACTCCAGGTCGTCGATCTCGAAGACGAAACCTTTAAGACTTTTGAATTTGAGATGTGGCTGGAGAAAGGTGCCTATCCCTTCGTCGTTTTCGTCAACGGCTCACGCAAGCCGGCCTCATCCATTCGACAGGCGATTCGGCACAAGAAACTTCCCAAAGAAGCGGGCCGAAATATGCATGGTTTCAGAGGTCCCGGCGTTGAGGTGAAGCATTTCAGTATCGAAGGCCCGCTCGATATCGAATGGCCACCAGCTTCCTATCAGGCCACTTTTCAAATGGATGAAATGCCGGATTTTGCTGACCCCCAAACTCGATCCACAGCTCTGCGCAACTTCATCACACGCGCCTATCGGCGTCCGGTTGCTGATGAAGAGATCGCTGACTACCAACAGTATCTGGATAAGCAGTTCACCAAAACCAATAACTGGCAGGAAGCCTTCATCCGCACCTTCGCCGCCGTGATGGGCTCCAATGATTTCCTCTATATCAAAGAAGAAGTCGGCGAACTGAAACCCTACGAACTCGCCAGTCGCTTGTCCT
>JAHDCN010000519.1 GCA_020629815.1 Verrucomicrobiota bacterium | reverse complement strand
AAACAGAAGGCCTCTTGGCGACCAAATTGATTGCTGCTCTCAAAGCTGGACAGGCAGCAGGCGGCGACACGCGCGGACGACAAAGTGCGGCTCTGTTAATCGTTCGCGAAGGCTGGGGCTACGGTGGACTCAGCGATCGGTTCCGCGATATCCGGGTCGATGAACACGAGACCCCAATCGAAGAATTGGAACGAGTGTATCTGGCTCACAAAAAGCTCTTTCCCCGCCCTGAGTAATATTTTTGTGTTTTTTTGTTAGAACACCCCGGGAGCCGGGTAGTCAGGAATGTTATGGAACATTCAGAGACTACCACTACTGGTCCTCTGGCTCGACTCAGTGGAGCATTTGGGGGCATCATCTTCGGCATCATTCTCAGTATCGGCGCAATGCTGATTCTGATTTGGAATGAAGGTCGATCGGTCAAGCGGCATCGCGACCTCAATGAAGGAAGCAAATCCGCGATCGCCGTCAGCAGCGCAGAGGTGCTTGCTGAAAACGAGGGAAAACTGGTGCACACCAGTGGAGCGGTTCAAGTAAACGAAAAGCTGACAGACAATCAGTTCGGCGTTGAAACGGAACAGGCACTCAAACTGATTCGCTCGGTGGAAATGTATCAGTGGAAAGAAAAGGTTTCCTCCTCGACGAAAAAGAAGCTGGGCGGAGGAACCGAAACGACAAAGAACTACAGCTATGAAACGGCCTGGAGTTCCAGCCCGGTGGATTCCAGCCGCTTCAAGATTCAAGAGAATCATCAAAACCCGGCAAACTGGGCTATCCAAGCGGAGACCTTTTCCGTGGACACTGCATCATTGGGAGCATTTCAATTGGCGCCCTTTCAAATCACCAGTCTGAGTAAGTCGGAAGACCTTCCGGTCGATTCATTGGATGGGGTTTCCTCCGAGATTCGCTCAAACGCCAAACTGAACAACGGCGGAATCTTTCTGGGCAATAACCCAGACAGCCCCCAAGTCGGTGATTACCGAATTCAATTTGAAAAGGTCCCGACCGGAGCAGCCAGCCTCGTTGCGAAACAAAAGGGCAACAGTTTCGAACGCTACCAGGCAGGAAACGGCACCGTTGCTTTGATTCAGAGCGGTAACGCATCCCTGGAAGAGATGTTCGCTACTGCAAAGAAAGGCAACAGCATGCTGGCCTGGATACTTCGAGGTGGAGGCTTTCTCGGGATCCTGATCGGGCTCTCCCTGTTTCTCAAACCACTGACGGTCCTCGGCGACATGATCCCGTTTCTCGGAAGATTCCTGAATGCCGGACTGGGTCTGCTCTCCGCCATCTTTGCGGCAATTCTCTCTTTCCTGATCATCGCGATCGCCTGGATCGCCTATCGCCCCCTGCTGGGAATCCTTCTTCTCGCTGCGTGTGCAGTGATGGCGTTTTTTCTTTTCCGCCTCATCTCAGCAAAGAAACAACAGGCTGTGGCCGCTTCCTAAGATAAACCTGAAACCATTCTCAAAATGAAACTACTACAACTCATCGCAATCGGGGCAATCGCTCTCAGTCCCATAGCCGCTTCTGCAGCAGGACTGGATGCTCTTGCTGTTTCTTCCGACGGAAACACGATTTTCGTCGCAGGCGAATCACGATCGATCATTCAACTGAACTCGGACCTCGAGGTCACCAAGCGACAGTGGCTCGGCGCTCGCGTAAAACAACTGGCCCTTGTAAACGACGAATCGACTTTACTCGTATTCGATGACTCAAAGTCGGTCCGGCTTTTCGATGCCAAAACGCTGAAGCAAACTTCGATATTCGAAAAGGTGGAGAAATTCTCTTACACCAACGGGCATGACAAATTTGCCGTTCAACAGGGCAGCTACTCCGCCTCTTCCGTGAACGTGATCTCCCTGGCCGATGGATCGACTGTTTCGACCGTTCCCGTTCCGAAGGAGTTCCGGCTTGACGCACTGGCACTAGATGCAGGCAGCGGAGAGATTTGGCTGGTCAGTAAATCAGTAAAAAACGAAGAAGAGAAAGTCTCTTACAACGACATCCCGAAGGACCTCAAAGGACTGGAAAAGGAGAACTACAAGCAAATGCATGACGGCTACGGCAATTCCATTTTGTGCTATTCCGC
>JAHDCN010000518.1 GCA_020629815.1 Verrucomicrobiota bacterium | reverse complement strand
CGTAACCCCGACGCCTCCGGCGCGATTGCCGCCACCACGCCCACCGGCTCGCAAATTGAAAAATTGAAGTGGGCGCTGGATACCGGGTTCACCGAAGAAAACACCTGCTGGTATTTATCGCACCAGCCCGAGTAATAAATGCACCGGTCCACCGCCGCCTCGACTTCCTTTTTAGCGAATGCCGGGGTCGCTCCCTGCCTGCACAACTCCTCAACAAACTGAGCACTGCGTCCTTCGAGGATTTCCCCAATTCGATACAGGATCTGGCTGCGGTTGTAGGCTGATCTCTTTGCCCACGGCCCCTGGGCACTGCGCGCCGCGACAACAGCGTTGCGAAAATCCTTTCGCGACCCCTGGCAAATATTGCCCAGCGGTTTTCCACCTTTACCCTCCGGCACATAGTAGCGTCCCGATTCCGTCCGGGGAAACTGGCCACCAATGTAGAGCTTGTAGGTTTTCAAAACTTCAATGCGATCCATGGTTGAAATTACAGGTCAAGGTAAGCAGATAATCCGTGCAGCCCTCCTTCGCGACCGAAGCCGCTCTCCTTGTAGCCACCAAACGGAGAGGCCGGGTCAAACTGGTTATAGGTATTTCCCCAGACTACCCCGGCATCGAGATGACTGGAGATCTGAAACAGGCGTGCGCCCTTGTCGCTCCAAACTCCGGCGGACAAACCGAAAGGTGTGTTGTTGGCTTTTTCGATTGCTTCGGGAACGGTGCGAAAAGTCTGCACTGCCAGCACCGGGCCAAAAATTTCCTCCTGCGCAATGGTCGAGCTCTGGCTGACATTGGTAAAAACCGTCGGAGCACACCAGTTTCCGGAAGAGGGCAGTTCGCATTCTGATTGGTAAATTTCAGCGCCCTCATCAATGCCTTTCTTAATATAGCGCTGAATCGTCTTCAGCTGCTCTTTCGAATTGATCGCACCGACGTCGGTGTTCTTGTCGAGAGGATCGCCGACCACCAGAGTTTCGATCCGGCGCTTGAGTTTCCACATCACTTCCTCATAAACATTCTCCTGAACGAACAGACGTGAACCGGCACAGCAAACATGCCCCTGATTGAAATAGATTCCGTTCACGATTCCCTCCACCGCTTGATCAATCGCCGCATCGTCGAGAATGATATTCGCAGCCTTGCCACCCAGCTCGAGAGTGACCTTTTTGTCGGTTGCCGCGACTGCCTGTTGTATGCGTTTTCCTACATCCGTCGATCCAGTGAAGGCGACCTTATTGACATCGGGATGATTCACTACCGCCGCACCTGTCTCCCCTGCACCGGTAAGGATATTCACCACCCCAGGCGGCAAGTCGGCATCCGCAATCAACTCGGCCAACTTCAGTGCAGTCAGCGGTGTCGTCTCCGCCGGCTTGAGAACCACGGTATTTCCAGTGGCCAGTGCCGGAGCAATTTTCCAGGCGGCCATCAGCAGAGGGAAATTCCACGGGATCACCTGCCCGGCGACACCTAGTGGTTTTGGTTTCCGGTTGGGAAAAGCATACTCCAGCTTGTCGGCCCAGCCGGCGTAGTAGAAAAAATGATTGGCGACCAGCGGAATATCCACATCTCTCGATTCACGGATCGGTTTGCCTCCATCCAACGTTTCGATAATCGCAAACTCACGCGAGCGCTCCTGAATCAGTCGGGCAATTCGGTAGAGATACTTACCACGCTCCCGCGGACTCATTTTTCCCCAGGTCCCCTCGTAGGCAGCGCGCGCTGCTTTTACCGCAGTATCGACATCGGCTTGGGTCGCTTCCGCCACGTCAGACAATTTTCTGCCAGTAGCAGGATTGGTAGTGCGGAAATAGCCTCCTTTTTTCGGTGCAACAAACTTCCCGTTGATAAACAAATCGTAGCGCTTTGCCACTTTTGCCTGCGCCGTCGATTCCGGCGCCGGAGCGTAG
Organism: Verrucomicrobiota bacterium; assembly: GCA_020629815.1. GTDB lineage: Bacteria > Verrucomicrobiota > Verrucomicrobiia > Verrucomicrobiales > DEV007 > Arctic95D-9. The sequence goes on along the minus strand of JAHDCN010000518.1, from coordinate 185 downwards.
TTCCAGTCTTTCGTCTTTCTGGACATAGTTTGCTTAAAGTAAAATCGGGACTAATCCTGGGAAAAATACTGTGGCGCCTGATAGACGCCGGATTCCATTTTGGCCACCTGCATCAGCACATCATTGGCAAGACTGCTCGCCCCGAAGCGGAACCATTCGTTGGTCAGCCATTCCGGGCCGACTGT
>JAHDCN010000048.1:11619-13276 GCA_020629815.1 Verrucomicrobiota bacterium | reverse complement strand
AAGGAGAAGAAGGAGAAGAAGGAGAAGAAGGAGAAGAAGGAGAAGAAGGAGAAGAAGGAACGGGTGAGATTGTAGAGGATAAAGTAGATCCTGAGGACGATGTAGAGTTGGATGTCGCGCCGCCTGAGCTTGCAGAGCAAAGCGGTTCAAAATGGAAAGGGTTTTTCCGGTTCGCTGCCCTGTTGGCGGGCATTGCAGCGGCACTACTGCTTACTTTGCTGGTAATTGGCCTGATTGTCGGATGGCAGAAACGGGGGGAAGTAGCAAACCTGTTTCTTTCCGATGCCGAGCTGGCTGTGAATAGGCAACTCAAGGAAAACGGCGTTCATCTCAATTACAAGAAATGGGATTACCAGTTTCCCCGGGGAGTTGTGCTGTCGGACGTGACCATTTTTCGGACCCAGGAGAAAAAAGTACCGGTATTCTCCTTTTCGGATATTGGGCTCGATACCGACGTGGTTGAAATTGCGTTACGGAAAACAGGTAGCGCCGATCCGGAGAGTATGGACCGGGAGCTGCCGACTCGAATTTCCTTTGATGGATCCGAAGCTACGATCTATGACCCGGCGGGCCAACCGATTGCCAATATCAACAATCTGGATGGCGAATTGATTTCGCAGGCCTCGATAGTTTCCACCGAGAGGTTGGAAGGAAATTTCGCGGGACTTCGTCTCGACCTTTCCGGGAAATTCCAATCTTCAAAGGCCAAAGCAAAATCTAGACCTCCAGCAACAGAGGCTGGCACTTCATCGTCTGCGTCAGCCTTCGGTGATATTGACCTTACGTTCCTCACCGCTGTGATCCCCTGGGTCGCGATGCAGATTACCTCGGAGGAAGAGACTACACCGCCAGAGCTCTCCGGAGACTTTTCCGTCAATTTAGTGAACCCGGAGCAGCCCGAGGTGCTATTTGAGGGGGCGTTAAATGGCGCCAATTTTTCCTGGCGTGGCCTCCCAATTCGATCGGCTTTGATTCCGGTTAAATTTGATTTATCAAAGGATGCTCTGGAATTTTCTGAGTTCCGAATCGGCTATGGCAATGGGCAGCTCCACGGAACAGGGAGGGTAGAAGGCCAGAGCGAGATGCTCGTGTTCCCGAGACTGCAGACCTCAGGTATTGATCCAATCGAGTTGCTATCGCGTTTCCAGCCGGAAGCAGCAGCTAAGCTTGCTCCTTTGAAATGGGTGGAGGCGCCGGAGGTAACGGTGGTCGGGCAATTTCCTCTTCGTTCGTTCAAAGATGCTGCGGTCGATGTCACCATTGGGGCCTGGAAGGGCCTGACCTGGAAGTTTGGTGAAAAGGAAGTTCCGTTTAATACGGTGAACGGAACGCTGAAGTTTTCCGAAGGGAAAATGTCGACCAAGCAGTTTCGTGCTGAACTGCTGGGAGGGCAGATTTGGATTCAGACGATCGTCGATCTGATGGATGAAAAATTGCCTTTCAATGGATTGCTGGAAATCGCTGAGTTGCCGCTGGAATCGTTGTCTCCCTACATCGGTTCAGGGAATATCGAATACGGTGGTGGTCTTGGAATGACGTTCCGAGGATCCGGCTCGAAAGAAATTGGCGATCTTCAGGGAGGCGGAAATTTCAAAGTGGATTATGCGGATCTGCGCCGTGTGCCGGCAATCGGTCAGGTTCAACAGCTGCTCTCTTC
>JAHDCN010000048.1:8059-11519 GCA_020629815.1 Verrucomicrobiota bacterium | reverse complement strand
TTGATCTCTTTTACCTTTTCCAGGAAAGCTTTGATGTCTTTGTCCTGCTCGAGGTCGGCATCCTGAAGCAGATTCTCTTTGCGCATCTCTTTCATGAATTCTTCAGGAATGCTCTGGCCATTGACTGTCAGCGCTTCCAGAAAAAGGGCGAGTCTACCGTCGCGGAGTGATGGGGTAACAACGGCATCGCCATTGAGGAATCTGCCTTTCATGGCTTCTTGCAAAAATTTGATCGGCATGGGGAAGTCATCCAAATTGAACGAAACCCGGGCGCCCAGTTTATTGTCCTCTATGGAGACAAAGGTCTTTCCGGCCAGTTCTTGAAAAGACTGATGGTGATAGATCAGAGCGTTGATGTCGTCTGCACTGAGGATCAGAGGTTCGGCGTCGGTATTGTTTGCCAGAGCATTACGGAAGTTGTCGAACCGGAGCACTGCATTCTCGATCTGGACGGTATCGACGTCCGGTTCACTGATTTCAACCGCTGCGTCTGAAGTGTATTCGGTAACCAACTCCTGGGTCTTTTTCTTGAATATGTTGTATCCGATGACCGCAAAAATTGCGACCACGATGACAACAGCGAGGCAGCCAATTCCACATCCTATGGCGACCTTTGCGCCTCCGTTACCGCTCGGTTTACTGCCGGGGTAGTCTTGTCTCAATGGTGGTTCGTTAGTGCTCATTCTCCTATTGTTGTTTCAGTTTCAGACTCCAAAGCTTGTGTCCAGAGGTGATGAAAAGTGTTTGCCCGTCTTTGCCTCCGATGGTGCAGTTGGTAATCATGTCTTCGGGAACGGGCAGAAAATCGACCAATCCTTTTTCCGGTTCGATCACGTAGACTCCGGCCTTGTGGCGGGTGGCGGCTTCCGAGGTGGAGGCAAAGTTCAATCCGGCGGTGACGTATATTTTTCCATCGGCAGCGACGCACATACCGTCCGGTCCGCGCTCATTTCCCCAGTCGAAAAGTTCTTTCTGCGACTCTTTGTCGACGGAACCGTCTGCTTTGACGGTAAAGCTCCACAGCTTGCGATTCTGGCCCGGGCGGTCATTCGCATTATCAGCGACGTAGAGAGTTTTTCCGTCGGGTGAAAGGGCGATGCCATTGGGCCGCTCTACTTCGTGGCTGAGGATTCGGGTCACCGATCCATCAGGTGCGATTCGATAAACTCCTTCGATCTCCCTGCCTTTTTCGTCGATTTGTTCGACTCCGGTTCGGTCACCGTAGCGCGGGTCGGTAAAGTAGATACCTCCGTCAGCAGCGATGCAAAGGTCGTTTGGCGAGTTGTATCTCTTTCCTTCGAATCTATCGGTGAGCACGGTAATCGAGCCATCTTTCTCGGTTCGGGTGACTCGAAAGTTTCCGCCTTCTCTGCCGCCTTCGCAGGCCAGTAGGCGGCCCTGTTTGTCGAAGGCGAGGCCATTGGCGCGCCCGGATGGTTGCCGATAAACATGGAGAACTCCAGTCGGATCACGCCGCATGATCCGGTTGTTTTGGATGTCGGTAAAATAGACATTTCCATTTTCCGAGTTCCACGCCGGACCTTCGGTGAACGCAACTCGTCCCTCGATGGTGAGACCTTTTGCGGCCGGCTCAGCGATTGAGGTTGCGATGGTGACGCTAAGCAGGCCGAGGGCAATCAGGATAGGGCGCATAGAAATCATAGTGAGGGAAAACGGTCGATGTTTCAAGAATTCAGCATTTTCGGATAGAGATGTTCCAACAGCAATCCGCAGCCGGGTGTGATCTCGCCCCAGTAGTTGATATCCAGCTCAAAGCGGGCAACGGACAGGGTAGGGAATTTGTTGATGATCTCGCCGTTGGAAAGCTGGTTGCTGGCATCATGCATTCCGGGGTTGTGCCCGAAAATAAGGGCGGTTTCGGCAGACTCGTCGATCGCCTGCACGGCTTTCAGGATTACTGCAGGTGGTGCCAGATACAGGTCGCGACTGGTCAGTATGCGATCTTGAGGAAAGCTCAATTCGGATGCAATCAGCCTGGCTGTGGCATGGGCGCGGGCAGCTGTGCTGGCCAGAATAATATCCGGACTGACGCCGCGCTGAAGCAGGGCCTGGCCAATTCGGGGAGAGAGCGACTCTCCGCGGTCATTCAGCGGGCGGTCATGGTCATCCATTCCCGGAAAGTCCCAGGCGGATTTGGCATGTCTGATAAGAAGCAGGTTTTTCATGAGAAATAGTCCTACCTCCGATTCGGAATACAAGCTCAAACGGAGGGACGCTCCGCGCATTCTTCAGGAATCCAAACGTGCTTGATTGTGCCTTCGTTGTCGATCTCCTCCTGTCCGGTGCAAGGGCAGGGTTTCAGTGTGGCTGCGGTGCTAGTTTCAAGCGATTCGATACGCACTTTGTATTTCAGGCTTTTGCCGGAAACGACGGTGCGTCGCTCGACGATTTCGCCTTCCCAACGAGCTTGTTCCTGATCCTCGAGGGTAACGAGTATTCTCTCCCCGACTTCAAATCGAAAGCCTTTTCTTTGGGAATCTTTCACCAGGGTGCGGGTTCGGCCACCACCCAGAAAGTTCAGGTTCTTCTCGATGATATTTTCCAGATCCTTTGTGGCGTTGGGCACTCCTTTCTCAGCTGCCCGGGTAAGATAGCCAAGTGCCGTTTCGCGATCTTCCTCAACTCCAACCCCTTCGAGGTAGCAGCGTGCGAGGTGATGATTAGCCAGAGAGCTGCCGAGTCTCGCTGCTTCTTTGTAGCTTTGGTAGGCGAGTCTGTCGGATTTTTCTGCTCCGCCTTTGCCGTTTTCATGAAACCAACCGCGTCGGACGCGTGGTTGCGGAAGCGGTGGTTCAGCGGCACAGGCTTTTTGACAAAAACTCCAGGCTTTCTCCAATTCCGGGTCTCCTTCATTAGCCCGGCCACTGGAGTAGATCATACAAATGGCGTCGAGAACATGTCCGCTGGGATTTTCGACAGCGAGAAGTGCTTTGAGTGCCTTTCGCCAGGCGTCCGGAGCATCTTCGGGATCTCTTGGTTTTCCATCGAGGCCACGCTCTTTGTGAAATGCTTCAAAATACAGGGAAAGTGGATGCCCTTTCTCTACCGCAAGCAGGAGTGACTCCACTGCTTTATCTTTGTTGTGCCGAACGATGTCGCCCCGGTAGTAGGCCTGAACCATAAGTGCGGCTCCTTCCGCATCATTCGGGTCTGCAGCCCTGCCTTTTACTTCTTTGAGCTGAGTGTAGGGAGTCTCTGGAAGAATCCTCGCTTTGCAGGCTTTCAGTTCCGGCCAACGTTCAATCTCGCTCAAGGTGTCGTCCTTTTGTTGCTGAGAACACGAGGAAAATAAGGAGCTCAGAAAAAAAAGAAGGCCAAATTTACATAAAAGGTTGAACTTCATGGAGGATACTATAATTTCGATAAGTATCACATAAATTAAGCTTTTGCTATCCCTTTTTCAGCGTTTTATTCCGAACTCCCTCCGGAAACGAATCCT
>JAHDCN010000048.1:5611-7959 GCA_020629815.1 Verrucomicrobiota bacterium | reverse complement strand
CCGCCCAAGGAGAAGCAAATTGCGATTGATTTCTTCGGTGGCGAAAGTCGAAACAGTGCCAGCCTTCAGTGGTTGGTAGAGCTGCCGGATATTCAGGAATGGGTAGTTGCGGAGACTTCCAAGCCCCAGTTATGGCGAATTCTCGATGGGGTAGAGTTAGGTGGTTCATCCGGTGGTGCGATCTTGATTGATGGTGAGAACCAAATTCTCTCTCACCGAAATAAAACCCGGGTAGGGACCTACTTTCGGGGGAACAATATTGGTGAGAAAGGGGCCATTTATGAGAGCCCGGAGGGAGCTCAGTTTTATACCGTTTCGGAATCGATGGGAAAAGAGATGTATCCGTATCGGATCGTCTTGTTGTTTCCCAAGCGCCCGATTGATTTGCTGATTTTGGAAACCTTGCTGATCCAGATGTTGATTGGCAGCGTGACGACAGCTCTGGCGTGGACTCTGGGAATCATCGGATCCAAGCAGCTGACGGCGGGGCTCTCGCGGGTTTCGGACATGGCTGAGGACGTAGCGGGTGGTAACCTTCAAGCTCGTCTTCCAGATAAAGGACCAAAGGAGGTAAAGCAGCTGGCAGACTCTTTCAACACGATGGTGAGTGAGCTGGAAATCCACCAAAACCATTTGGAGGATTTGGTCACGGAACGCACCTCGGAGCTGGAACAGGCGACTGCCAAGCATCGGGAATTGGCGGCGGAGCTTCAGGCCACCTACGATGCCGGTAAAGAAGGCTTATGGCTCGTTCACCGGGACGGTACCACGATTTCTCAAAACGCGGCATTTCGAAATTTGTTTCGCGCTTCGCCCGGAAAAGGGGAGGCCGTGACTCAGGTGTTTTCCCATATTTCCTCTCAGTTTAAGGAACCTGAATCGGTTTTTCAGTGGTTGAAATCGTCGTTGGAGACGCCGGGTGAAACCGGTCGGATTCGCTGGAATCTGGCAGCGGATCGTGGAGTGGTGGGGGGCTATTCTTCACCCGTGAGTGGCGATGGAGAAGGGGACGAGGCGTTTGCAGTATTGTTTTCATTCTCAGATTTTACCGAGGAAACCGAAATCCAAAAGGAGCTGGAAGAAGCCCGGCGTTTCGAAAGTGTAGGGCACTTAGTGGGATCGGTTGCTCACGAGTTCAACAATTTGCTGGCTGCGGTAATGGGGAATATCGAAATCGCTTCCGAAGCGGAGGTGAAAAACCCCGAGGCATTGCAAGCTCCTCTTAATGAGGCGACAAAATCCGCTTCTAAAGCAGTCGAGTTGGTTCGAGGGCTGCTCAGTTTCTCCCAACAGAATTTGCTGGTTCGGAAGCCATGTAATCCCGGGACGATTCTAAACAAGGCCCTGCAAAACTGTCGGTCGCGTCTGGATCCGGAAGTGCTTCGTAGCATCAAATGGAACATCCAGATTCCGCAAACGCTTCCGGTTATTGATGCGGATGAACAGAAATTGATGCAGGCGATTGAGGCCTTTATCGAGAACTCAGTCGAAGCTCTTTGTGGCAAGCAGGGCATCATCGCAATTCAGGCCCAGCCGGTTAAAGACAAGGAAAACAACGATACACTGCAGATTTTTATTACTGATAATGGCGGTGGTATCCCTGAAGAAATTCAGAGCCGGATTTTCGAGCCGTTCTTTTCTACTTCGCGTGAGAAGAAGGGGCTGGGGCTGGCGATGTGTCACGGAGTGATTAATCAGCACGAAGGCGAGCTGGCCTGTCAGTCAATCGTTGGGAAAGGGACTCGGATGACAATCACTCTTCCTGCGGCCAGTCAGACCGCCAGTGGATTCAACATCCCCGATACCGAGGATATGGCTGCGGCGAGTGGAGGATTTCAGATTCCTCAGCCGGGAGAATTTCAGGCAGCTCCAGCCAGTACTGAAACACCTGAAGCAGAAAAACGAACAGTTTCACCGGCTGCACCATCGGACGGCTTTGCCCCACCGGCACCCTCCCAGGGCTTTGAAACGCCACAGTTGCCCGTGGCAACACCGACAGAAAACGCGATTACCTGCCTTGTCGTGGACGACGATCACCTCGTCCGGACCGTGACGCAGAAAGTGCTCAAGCGTGGTGGCTATGAGGTTCTTACCGCAGAATCCGGGGCAGTCGGACTCGAGTTATATCGGGAAAATAAGGCAAAGATTTCCATGATCGTGCTCGATCTACGTATGCCTGAGATGATGGGAACGGAGGTCATGGAACATTTGTATGAGGAGCATGGCAATGACGTGCCGGTGATTGTTTGTTCCGGCTACTTGCGTGACTTCCAGGCCGATATGGAAAATGGCCCTCGCCTCAAGCCTCTTGCGTTTCTAGAGAAGCCGGTGCAGGCAGCAACCATGCT
>JAHDCN010000048.1:0-5511 GCA_020629815.1 Verrucomicrobiota bacterium | reverse complement strand
AATTACAATAATTATAAAAATTATTGATTTTGTGTCTGTAAGGTGTTATCTTTAGTAGTCTTGTGGGCTTTCGGCCCCGTGGACAGCACACACACAACAGACACAATGAAATTTCACCCCAAGCGATATGGTGGATTCTCTTTGACCGAAATGCTTTCGGTCGTGGGAATCATCGGAGTCATCTCTGCCATTGCGATCCCGAATTTTTCCGGCACACGGGGCGCCTCTCAAGAGGCCGTCGCCAAGAGAAACGCCCAGAACATTGCTTCAGTCTACGAATCGGCTGAGAATGCTGGTCTATTTTTCCGAAGCGGGACTGACTTGCTGGCTACGATTAGCAATGTGGTGTCGGGTGGAATCGTTCAGGACGGGGCATTCGAGGGAACATTTTTCGGGCTGAGCAGTCTTTCAGATGCCGAACAGCTGGCTGCTTCTCAATACCTAGTCTTGGAAGGGGAAAGATTGCGTTATTCGCCAGAAGGCTCATCAAGAGGATTAGGGGGAAACACAGCAGCTACATTCGGCCCGGGTTTGCTTCGACCGGAGTTTGGGGTAGGTAGTGTGAAGGACCAATTCTTAGATGGAGTCCCTACCGACGATTTTATTGACCCTGCGGTTGTGACGAATGCTGCAGGGGGAACCCCGATCAACCCTCCGTCGAGTCAGACTTCTGCAAATGAAGAACACTGGGTCGATCCGAATGATCCGACTTCTGCCGGTGGCGATGTCATTTCAGCCGCGCCTCTCGTCAATCCACAGGAAACGCAGTGGGCCGCTCATCCCGGATTTATAGGTTACACAGACCTGACCGTAAACGGTGAAAGGCCAACCGAAGGAGGGACTCCCGAAAATGCGATATACTTTCAGCTGGGAGAAAAGGGTTCTGAGGCTTTTGAAAGCGAAGGCATTGCTGATGGCGTTTTGTTGCAGAATCGCGCAGTCACTGAATCCTCGGACAGTCTTAATACAGAAGACCCGGGTATCATTCCCAGAGAGGATACAATTGAGGAAGTTCCCTCTGACGGGAGGCATCAGGGACCGGTAACAGATCTCGTGCCGACCGCGGACGTGGATAGCGCTAACGGTCGATAAACTGGAACAATGAAACTTACCCCCGTTCAAAAAACTAGAGCGTTTTCGCTCACCGAGGTCTTATCAGTGACTGGCATTCTAGGTGTCGTTGCCGCAATCGCTATTCCATCTATGGTCGGTACTAGAGAAGGTAGCGAAAGTGTATCTGCTAAACGAAACGCTCAGAATATTGCTTCGGTCTACGAAGCGGCCCAGCATGCAGGAGTGTCCTTTCGGCCCAGAGGAAACGCGAAACAAGGTCTGATATTCCTCCAAACGATTCGCAATGTGGTGGAGGGCGCGACTGCAGAAGACGGTGCGTTGGAAGGGAGCTTTTTCGGTGTGACCGGGCTTAGCGCGGATGAGCAGCTCGCTGCCGCTGCGTATCTGAATCTGGACGGTGATAACCTCCGTTATACTCCCGATGGCTTTGCAGATTTGTATTCACCAGGTGGTTTACGACTGTTGTGGGAAGAGTTGGATGACCTGCTTGCAGGAGGAGGAATTTTGCCGGGAGTAAGACCATCTCAAACTGTGGAGGATAGTTAGTCATGAGAAAGAAGAACAATCAGGCTTTCTCTCTCGTGGAGATGTTGTCGGTGATCGCGGTGATTGGTATCATTTCAGCCATTGCAGTTCCTAGTATTGGCCGAATCAATGATTCGGCACGGGAAGCTGCAGCAAAGCGGAATGCGCAGAATATTGCTTCCGTTATTACTTCGGCCCAGGCTGCTGGACTGGACTTTCTGGCACCGCAAGGTTTACCGCAGACAGTCGCGAATGTTGTTCAAGGAGGAACAGTATCGGAAGGAGTTTTTGCCGGCGCTTTCTTTGGAGTTCCATCACTTTCTGCGACCGAGATCGATGCAGTACAAAGTTATCTTTGGCAGACGGATACTCAGGTTCTTTACATGGAAGGGGGATCTTTCGATCCAATTTTGATGGAAGGAGACCCTAATGTCGGACCAGGAGGCGCTGTAAGCGGAGGGATAAGCTCGAACTAGGCTCTATATCATTTTCAATGAAAACCCCTAAACCCCATATTCGGACTCGAGCATTTTCTTTGGTGGAAATGCTTTCGGTAGTTGCTGTCATTGGAATTGTTTCGGCAATTGCGGTGCCAAATATTGGCAGGATCAACGAATCGGCTCGGATTGCAGCCGCGAAGCGTAATGCACAGAGTATCGCTTCGGTGTGCGCGTCTGCGCAGGCAGCAGGCTTGGATTTTGTAACGGATGACCTGACTCAATCGATTGCTAACGTTGTTCAAGGCGGCACTGCTTCGGAAGGAGTTTTTGCGGGAGCATTTTTTGGCGTTCCTGCCCTGTCTGAAGCGGAGCGTTTTGCGGCTACACGATACCTGCTCTTGGACGGAGATAATCTCGTTTATCAAGCGAACATTATCTACAATGAGCTTTCTACTGGAGCAGAGGGTCCGATATCAGATGATGTTGGTGGCGGTGGCGGAAGAGGTGACGTATTCCAGTGGCAGAGCCCTGATGTGACAGCGTCCTATCAGGATAGTCCTGCTAACTCAGCTAGAGACTAAGTCTGTAAGGCACCAATAATGGAAATCCCAAATTCATATTCTAAATCCAAAGGGTTCTCACTGGTTGAGATGCTTTCTGTGATCGCCGTGATCGGGATTATTTCGGCAATTGCTATCCCGAGTATTTCCAGTATAAACAATTCCGCTCGTGATGCGAGCGCACGGCGGAATGCTCAGAACATTACTTCCATTGTTGCGTCGGCGCAGGCAGCGGGGTTGGACTTTGTGGTAGAAGGGGATTTGAGCGCGACAGTAGCGGCAGTAACGACCGGTGATACGGTAAGTGGCGGAGTTTTTGACGGCACTTTCTTTGGTCTTCCTCTTTCCGAGGAGGCTAGAAATGAAGCGCTGCCGTTCCTTGATCTTCAGGGTGGAAATCTTGCTTATGTTGGCAATAGCAGCGAATCAGATGGATCGGATGACGTAGGTCCCGCCCCGGTTCAGCCTGCGATTACGATTATTGGCGCAAGCGGTGCGCCTGATCCAATTACCGTTACGTATTTGATTGAAGAGCCCGATAATGGAAGTGGAGGAAGGCTACCTGAGGTGGGAGTTGCCAACCCAGGAGAGGTAATTGATGTCATTTCAGCTGTGTCATCTCAATCTGCAGCAGGCGAGGAATGGTTCGAAGAGCCGGCTCAGGAAACGATCAATCCTTCCTGGGAAGATGCGGCTGGATATGCCGAGGCTCCGTTGGAGCCTGTCACTTCCATTGATTTGAGTGTAGATCCACAACCGATTGTTCACTATGTCGAACCTGTAGCTGAGACCCCTCAGATTACCCCAATCGCAGCTTCCGGTTCGCCAAGCTATCATGAGGTAGTCATTGATGAGCCTGTCGCGCCATCTGCCGAAGAATCGATCTTTGATCCGGGCATCATGGAGATTGAAAGAGCTTTTGCAGAAGATGCGAATTTCGCTGCTGAAGTTCAGAGCAACGGATTCGAAACACGGGCAGGCGACATCGATTCTTTATCCAGTCGCCTGTAAAAACAATTTGTCGGCACCTGCACTGCAGTTGCCCACAGAACGCACAAAAAACCCTGAGGCGCTCTACTGAATTCAGTGGAGCGCCTCCTTGCTTTCTACTCCTCTGCCAGCAGCACGTTGTTGTTTTCGAAACGAATTTTCCGCTTCTTGTAAAGCGCTCCGAGAGCCTGCTTGTAAGCCTTCTTGCTGACTCCGAAGATTCGCCGAATCTCCTCTGGTGAGCTTTTGTCTCCGATTGCCAGAACACCATCGTGATTCCTCAAAGCTTCGAGGATGTCCTGTTGAATGGAGTTGACCCGACCATACCCGGACTCATCGAGAGATAAGTCGATTTTGTCTCCGGGTCTGGTGCGCTGAACATAGCCTTCACATGTGTCACCTACCCGGATGTTCTGCCCGGCGAGGGAGGAGCGATAGAGCAGTCCCATGTGCTGATGATTGATGATCGCGTTGAATCCGAGTGGCGTTTCCTCCGCGATGAGAAGACTCACCGGGTGTCCATCATCGTATTCGGGCCGGCGCGAGGAGAGATGCTTATGAGTCTTCATAGAGGCGACCACCCGCAGGGATCGCGTATCCATGCGAATGGCGACGACAACCTTCTGGCCTTCTTTCACTCTTCCCAGTTGCTCGGCAAAAGGAAGGAGCAAATCTTTCGCCAGCCCCCAGTTGAGGAAGGCTCCGATTCGGGGGTTCACGCTCACGACTTCAAGGTAGGCATACTCACCCACTTGAGCGAGAGGCTCTTCCGTCGTGGCGATCAAGCGATCTTCCGAATCAGGATAAACGAAAACACGAAATTCCTCTCCGGGTTCAGCATCCTCCGGAAGGTAACGGGAAGGGGAGAGAATCAGGCCGTGTTCTTCCCCGCCGTCGAGCAACAGGCCGCGATCCGTTTCCTCGACCGCCATCATCGTATTCCACCTGCCAATCTCGAGCATTAGCCATCTTCGTTCCCCCCTGCCGAATTGCACCAAAAAAGCGTAGATAATTAAGATGCCCTGACTAATAGTCTGGCATGGAGTTTCTTGCTGCCCAGGAATTTGCGCTCGATTTTGAGAACAAATGGATTCGTTCCGGATTGATCGTTTTGGCCGGTCTGGCGATTCATATCATACTGAAGACCATCATTTTTCCTTTGCTGACCAAGGCTGCCAGCAAGACGGAAAATGATCTCGATGACCGCCTGGTCATGTTCGCCAAACGTTTTCTGGCCATCATTCTCTGGTTCGCCGTATTCGTGCTGGCTCTCAAAGCACATGGAATCGAGGTAACAGCAGTCTTGGCCTCCGCCGGAATTGCCGGAATCGCGATCGGCCTGGCCGCGAAAGAAACTCTGGCGGACATCCTTTCCGGTGTTTTCATCATCACAGATCAACCGATCCGTATTGGTGACCGAATCAAGCTCGACCGCATTGGCGCTCACTGGGGCGGATGGGGTGATGTGGTGGATATCGGACTGCGCAGAACCAAGATTCGCAACCCGGACGGGGTGGTGGTCAACTATCCCAACTCGACTCTGGCGACCTCTGTCATTACCAATTTCTCCGATCAAAAGGACGAGCCAATACGGGCACGGATTCGTTTCCAGGTTGGATATCACGAAGTGATCGAGGAGGTGATTGAACTGGCGGAAAAAGTTATCGATGAAACAGACCAGACCATCGAAGGCACAGCGGAGGTCGTTGTCCGTTCTCTCTGGGACGAAGAAAGTGGCGCGTTGGGATCCGGTGTCCTGATGGAGGGGCGCTACAAAATCAACGATGTGAAAGCGAGAACCCGAATCCGCTCTCGCGTTCTGACGAATTTGCTGACTGCATTTCGCGAAAACGATATCGAGTTTGGTCACGCCATTTTCGAAATGGCAAAGCCTGTGGAGTAACGCGCAGTTGCTACTCCAG
>JAHDCN010000517.1 GCA_020629815.1 Verrucomicrobiota bacterium | reverse complement strand
TCAATGGCGATTTTTTCGATCTGCGCTGGTCGGAATTTTTCCAAATTCCGCTACCAATGGCATTTCCATTCCTAATGTCATTTCGAGCGAGCTTGCGCTCGCTCTATATGACACTGGTGGGGAAGTGTTCAGAGAGTTTATATCGACCACTCCGGCGTCGAATACTTCTCTGCTTTCAGCTGCTTTGCCTTATCAGAAATAGAAGTTTTCTTCCCGCTTTGTAGTTCGTCTACATCCTTCCCCAGTTTCTGCGAAAACGTATCGATCCAAGGAGCAGTCACCTCTCGCATCCCAGTGGGCAGTCGCACACTCCCCTGATGCAGGACTGCGCCTTTGGAACGCCGCTGGGCGCCGCCGCCGATCTTTTCTCCGCTGGTTGGATCGATAATGTCCCAGAGCACTGGCTTGGTGAAGCAGGTGTTTGCGGTTGAGTCAACAGGGTTAGGTCCGGGACCTAACAGGGTTGGGTCAGTAACCATACCCTGTTGGGTCAGGGCGTGAATGAGGGATTCGTGAACGAATCGGTAGCGCTCTTCTGCGGAAGCTGAGGTGAATGGCTCTGCGGCCGGGATCGCCAAAGCAAAAGTCAGGTCTTCGCCGTGCTCGACCAGTCCGCCACCCGTGTAGCGGCGAACCGCTCCGGGAGGTGGGGTGATACCCTCTTTCTCGAAAAAATAGCCGACCGTGACAGCCGGGTGATCCCAGTTGTAGAAGCGTGCCATCGGAATTCCGGTTTCGGCGGCATGCCGAAACAGAGCTTCATCCAAAGCCATGTTTTCTGCCGCGGAGCGAAAGGCTGTGTCTTTCCATGTTTGGATTTGGGTGAGCTGCATGGGATTATTGGACCATGAAGAAAGTGAAGGCCATGAAGGCAAAAAAGAAGAAGAACTTCATGTCCTTCAATTCCTTCATGGTTTGTTGAATTGGTCTGGACTTGTTAATCCTAACCCGGCTGTTCACTTACGTTCGCTGCTACGGATTCGTCTTTTTTCTTCCGCTGAAATAGACGCTTCACATCTTCCAGCATTAGGTAAATGCAGGGAACCAGAATGAGAGTAATGAAGGTCGCAAACAGGATACCGAAGCTGAGTGACACGGCCATGGGAATCAGAAACTGTGCCTGAATGTCGGTTTCCAACAACATAGGGGTCAGACCGGCGAAGGTGGTCAGCGAGGTCAGCAGGATCGGGCGGAAACGGGCGGCCCCGGCTTCCCAGGCGGCGTCGATGATGGACTTGGCTTCCTTGGCGTGACGGTTCACGTAATCGACGAGAACCAGTGAGTCGTTCACCACCACTCCCGACAGGGCAATGATGCCGCACATGCTCATGATGCTGAGCGGAAAGCCAAACGCGACGTGACCGAGGATGGCGCCAACCAATCCAAAAGGAATCACGGACATGATGATGATCGGTTGCACGTAAGAGCGCAGTGGCACTGCCATCAGGATATACATTCCCAGCAGCGCGATGATCGCTTTCATGCCCATTTCCTGCACGGACTGGGCCTGATCTTTTTGTTCGCCCTGAAAGGCAAATTGCACGTCGGGATACTGTTTCCGGATTTGGACCAGTGGTCCGTCTTTCGGTGGTGTCAGTGGTTCTTTGCCGATCTTTTCCCGGAACCAGTTGGCGATATTCATTCGCCAGACCTGGCCATAGCGCATTGGTTTGGTTCCGGATGAAAGCGCTTTCACCACCTCGTTCGCATTGGTCCCTTTTGCCTTATCGACATCGGCGGTGATGCGGATTGCGCGCTGTTGATCAGTTCTTTGAATCGAGGAGTAGCTGCGGCCAAATGTGGCGGTGGCGACCTGAGAAAAGGGAACCTCGCTGCCGTCTGCAGTCCGGATGCGCATATTCTCCAAATCGGCAATCGAGCGTCGTTCTTCGCGCGGATAGCGGACGAACACTTTCACTTCATCTTTGCCGCGCTGCAGGCGCTGGATCTCGTCACCGTAGAATCCCTGGCGGACCTGACGGGCGACGTCTCCGAGACGCAGGCCAAGGGCTTCGGCTTCGGGTTTGATGTTGAGTGTCAGCTCGCGTTTGCCCTCGATATTGGAATCACCGATGTCGATCACTCCGTCGAATTCAGCCAG
>JAHDCN010000516.1 GCA_020629815.1 Verrucomicrobiota bacterium | reverse complement strand
GTGGAAATGATCCCGATATTTATCTGGAGCGGATGAAGCTCGGGGAAAACCTGGTGCCGCGCATCGAAGAGGCGATTGACCATGATCTGGAAAACACCGTCTTCAGTTTCATTCCGAACACTGCTGAGATTGCCTATCACGGGATGCTCGATGGTCTGCGCAAGCGCCGGCGGGAGATGGTGAAAAAACAAATTTTGGCAGCTTCGGAAGCCGGGGAGTTGGACGAGGCCAAGATCGATGAGCTGATTCTGGGTAACTGGCCGCGTGGCGAAAAGGTTGCTCACAAAGACATCAAGTTGAGAACTTTCATTGCCCAGGAAAAGGGCAGGGACCAAATGGTCTCCCACGTGTACGACATCACCTATGGTATCGCGGGAGAAAAGGATACGCTGGTGATGCTCGACGATTCGATTGTGCGGGGCACGACCCTGAAGGAATCGATCATCAAGATTCTGTCCCGTCTCAATCCGAAAAAGATCATCATCGTTTCCACAGCGCCGCAGATTCGATATCCCGATTGCTATGGCATCGACATGGCCCACATCGGAAATTTCATCGTGTTTCAGGCGACTTTGAAGCTGCTAGAGAAACACAAAATGTCTGACCTGATGGTCGACGTTTACGAGCGCTGTAAAGCTGAACTGAAAAAGCCGATCGAGGAGATGACCAACCAGGTGAAGGCGCTCTATGAGCCGTTCACCCAGGAGCAGATTTCTGCCGAGATTGCCAAAATGGTTCGCCCCACTGACACCAATTGGAAAGGCGAGGTTCAGGTGATTTACCAAACAGTGGAGGACATGCACGATGCGATCCCGGTGCACAATGGGGACTGGTATTTCACCGGTGACTATCCGACTCCCGGAGGCTACAAGGTCGTCAATCAGGCCTTCATTGGCTACATGGAGAAGTCTGATCTCCGGCCATACGATATGCTGTTTTGAAACTGATTCGGTGACTGCTTGTTCGTGAATTTATCTTCCGATAAAGCCACAGCATGATACCATTAAGCATGAGGAAGCAATTCGCGTGCCTGGTGACGTTTCTACTCCTTGGTATACAGGGGATTTCCAATGAGGAATATCTCTTGTTTGAGATTCGCCGGTTAGCGGAGGGGCCGGGGCCGGACTCTGAGGAAGTGGAGTTCTACGGCGACCGAAGTCGAAAGCTTTTTGTCGAGAAGCAGCCGATTATCAGTGTCAACGATGTGGTGGGAGTTGGAGTTTGGGACCACGATGCTCTGGTGGTTGATTTCGCCGAGTCGGAATACCAGCGCTTGAAAAAGGCTACCGGGGCTTGTGTGGATGAGTCTGTCGCAGTGATTCTGGGCGGCAAGGTCGTGTCTACACCGGTGATTGCCGAGCCATTTTTTGAAAGTTGTGTTGTGATGGGAGAATTTCGGGAAGACTACGCGGCGAAGATGGTCGTGGAGATTAGTCGGGTGATTCTCAACCGACCTGTGGAGT
Organism: Verrucomicrobiota bacterium; assembly: GCA_020629815.1. Taxonomy (GTDB): domain Bacteria; phylum Verrucomicrobiota; class Verrucomicrobiia; order Verrucomicrobiales; family DEV007; genus Arctic95D-9. Next base: position 647 of record JAHDCN010000516.1, on the reverse strand, counting down.
TGGGCTGATATTTTTGCTCTTCGTTTTGACCAACCCGTATCCCTCATGAGATTTGCCATCCTCATTCTTGCCTTCGTTCTCCCCGGTTTCTCTTTTTCGGCCGATGAAGCACCACAACTCTTCGAGATGAGAAAAGTAGCGGAGGAAGCCGCTGAAAATACGGAAGAACTGGTTTTTATAGATGATGAATCCAGAAAAGTTTTGGTGGAGAAAAGTTCTATTATCACCGTAAAAGACATCAGTGGAGCTTCCGTTGTCACGAATCCGCAACTGGCAATTTACCTGGAGTTCTCGAAGGAATCTCACCCGAAAATCGAAAAGGCGACTCGGGAATCCATCGGCAAGGCGCTGGCTCTGGTGCTGCGGGGAAAAGTGACTTCGACGCCAATTGTCAATGATCCGGTTTCCACTGGAGCCATGGTAACCGGGAATTTTTCGGAAGAATTTGCGCGCGAACTGGTGGCGGAAATCAGTCAGGCTATTCTGCGAAACGAGTAAATGAGCTGCGGAGCAAAATTCCGCGTTTTTCTTTCCTTCCGATTGTGCTACAGAGAGCAGGGGGTTGCCCCGACGAAACGCACACATGAAAATCCTGGTAGTTGGAAAAGGTGGGCGGGAGCACGCGATTGTGACCGCACTTCACGAAT
>JAHDCN010000515.1 GCA_020629815.1 Verrucomicrobiota bacterium | reverse complement strand
CCGGCACCTTTGTATTCCCAGAGTTTCTTTGGTCCTCCGTCGGGAATCTTATCGATCAGCCCGGTGTCGGATGAAATATCGTCCAGATTGGGGCCGCGAAACTGGGGCCATCCGCCTGCAGGATTACCAGCGGCTGGTTTGTCGAGAGAAGCAACGTAGTCCTGATCTTCTTTACTTAGTGATTCGACTGGTACCTCGCCAACTCGGCCATTGGGCAGTCGCAGGTGAACCTTGCCGTTCTCGACTTTGATTAAGTCGGCTTCGATCTTCTTACCCGTCGCCTGTTGGGTCCAGGTGCGGGCATAAACGGAAAATCCAGCTGCCAACAGCAGTCCCAGAGTAAGGATAAAAGAAATTTTTCTCATCCGGAAAAGGTGAGCGCTGGAAGCAGAAAAGCAAGTGGCGGAATCGTAGTCTGTCAGTCAGCGACAGGAGGGCGAATCTGGACCTGCTTGTTGTCCCATTTCAGGTTCTCACTAAGCTGAGAGACAAAGCTCCAGTCTTTTTCCGGACCATAAATTCGCAGCTGACTTTTTCCTGCGACCATGGCAGCTACCTGCGGGAGATCGGTGTAGCGCAGCACATTCAAATAGGTCGGGCCATTCCGGTGGCTGGCAGGGAGCGCGTGGAGATCGAGTCGATGAATATTCTTTTCGAAGAGGGAAGCATACAGAGCATTGCCGGCCATCACTCCGCTGGATTGGATCCAGAGCTTCGGGGTTTCCATTCCCTCGATTTCCCGCAGGGACTGAATCGCCTGACGAATGTCCCAGGTGCGCATGCCATCGAGTGTTTGGCCGAGCAGGTTGAAACGCCGACGAATGTGAATGTTCTCCTTTGGATCATCGGTCCAGGCCGTCGGTCCGATGCCGCGTGGCGGAAGGTAGGCCATGCCCCATTTCATGTTCTGGTGCATTTTCTTTTCCGCGGCAAATTGCTCGGCATTGAGTTCCGGAAGTTCAACGCCGGGAAAGGCTTCCGGAAAAGCGGCACCGACTCCGGTGAGAAAATCGGTCCATGTTTTTTCGTCGAGAACATTGAGAACGACCAGGTCGAGATCGGCAGGGTTCAGCCCTTCGCGGTGAGCCAGGAACAGTGGCAGGCGGTATGGTTTCTGACTTTGGAATGACCAGCGGGAAAAAGTAATTCCCTCCTCTGATTTTCGAAACTCTTCGCTTAACTCATGATCGATCGGACCGGATGGCCAGCCACGAAAGGATTTCGATTTTAGCCGGGAAAGAATGAGTGACTGTTGCGAATTCCAGTCCGCTTTATTTTTGGGAACAGCCGGACGGCGCGGAGTGCGCTTGGTGAAATACTCATCGATCGAGGTGTTACGTTCGTTCTCCGGAATCGAATCGAGAACCTTGAGTTCTTTCGGATCAAAAATTTTCGGCGCTGTGGCATCGGCTATTTCATGGCTGATATCTTTGCCTTTCAGATGTCGCTCAAACCAGTGGAAGGCAGGAACGCGCAGCGGCTGTGTGTCCTTGTGCGGTCCTTCATAAAAGGCCAGACCAATATTCTGTTCCTTATCCAGTAACTGATAAATGCGGCGGGTCTGAGTGTAGACATCAACGACTCCATCAACCGGGAAGATCCGATCTTTGTCAGTGTTTAGAATCAGCAATGGGCGCGGAGCAACCAGCGCGGCAACAGAGCCAAAATCCCAGCGGTGGGTGTTGACCATAAACATGCAGTCGCAGTGCCCCTCTACACAGCCGTCGACGACGTGGTTTTTCAGGGAACAAATCCCGGCGACTGGAGCCGAGACTTTGATGCGTTCGTCCAGAGCGGAAATCCACCAGCTGTAGGCACCGCCACCTGATCGACCGGTGACTCCGATCTTTTCGACATCCACTTCGTCGCGAGTTTCGAGGTAATCGAGAGCACGAATGCAGTTCCAAGCTTCCACTCCGGCGGATGTGTAGCCGCGCGCATTCCACCACCAGCGATTCTGATTGTGGGTGCCGTGATGCGTGCCCTCAATCTCTCCGAGTTGCAGGGTGTCGATCGTCAGGCAGGTGTAACCATTTTTCGCAAACCAGGTGCCGTGGTGTTGGTAGTTGGTTTTGTTGCCGTAGCTGATGCCGTCCATTTTGACCTTACCGTG
>JAHDCN010000514.1 GCA_020629815.1 Verrucomicrobiota bacterium | reverse complement strand
CCGGATTTGCCTTTCGTCTGTGGTCAAGTGGGGCAGTGGAAAGAGGGCTATGCTGCGTTTAATAAAATGATCGTCAAGCAACCGGAGCAGATTCGGAATCTTGAGGTGATTACCACCGAAGGTCTAAATAACTTCGACAGCGCGCATTTTGATTCCGCAGCTCAGCGGGAAATGGGTAAGCGCTATGCGGCGAAGATGGTAGAGTTGATGAGCAAGTGAGCCTAGTGGCGATCTGGAGATCACCACTACGTGATCTGACCTAACCCTGTTAGGTCGCTGACTCAACAGGGTACAATCCGGGACCATACCCTATTCGCTAACCCCCAAACCCTATACCCGCAGATCAATGCAGGAAGTGGCGGTGTCCGGTGAATACCATTGCGGCCTCATGCTCGTTGGCGGCGGCAATCACTTCCTCATCCCGGATAGAACCTCCGGGCTGAATGGCTGCAGTTGCTCCTGCATCCAGAGCGCTGACCAGTCCGTCGGCAAACGGGAACAGAGCATCACTGGCAACGACGCTGCCTTTCAGGTCGAGACCGGCCTGTTCCGCTTTCCAGACTGCAAGACGGCAGGAATCTACGCGAGCCATTTGTCCGGCACCGACACCGAGAGTGCGGTCCTTGGCTGCGAACAGAATGGCATTCGATTTCACGTGTTTGACCACACGCCAGCCAAAGCGCATCGCTTCGATTTCGTCAGCGGTTGGGGGGCGCTCGGTGACAACTCGTTCCTCAATTTTATCCAGACCGAGGGCCTTGGAATCGTGATCCATGACCAGGATACCACCGGGTGCTGATTGCAGAATCGGATCGGCGAGGGTGCGCTCGAATTCCGGAGCCATTTGAATCAGGCGCAGGTTTTTCTTCTTCTTCAGCAGCGCTCGGGCATCGGTTTCGAAATCCGGCGCGATGATCACGTCGGTAAAAATCTCGGAGATTACCCGGGCCAAGCCAACGTCGAGTGGACGGTTACAAACGATGACGCCACCAAACGGAGCCTGACGGTCAGTCTCAAAGGCTTTTTCCCAGGCGGCTTTCAGAGAATCATCGTCGATCCCGACTCCACAAGGGTTGGTGTGTTTCAGAATCGCGACGGCAGGACGACGAAATTCGAGAATCAGCTCTGCTGCAGCGCCGATGTCGAGAACATTGGTGTAGCTCAGGCCTTTGCCTTGCAGCTGTTTGAAGTAGTCGGTGAAATTGCCGTAGAGCGAGGCCGCCTGATGCGGATTCTCGCCGTAGCGGAGTTCTTCACTGAGCGGAAGGGCAAGGGAGAACGGAGTATCGGTTTCATCCTCTTTGCTCAGGTAGGTGGAAATGGCAGTATCGTAAGCGGCAGTGCGCTGAAAGACTTTGCCGGCGAGAATCTGACGGGTCCGCCCGGTTGTGTCGCCCTTGTTGTTGTCCATTTCTTCCAGAACCAACTCGTAGTCGGCTGGATCAACAATCACGGTCACGGAGTCATGATTTTTCGCAGCAGAGCGCAGCATGCTCGGTCCGCCAATGTCGATATTCTCGATCGCGTCCTCCCGCTCCACATCAGGCTTCGCTACGGTTTCCTCAAAAGGGTAGAGGTTTACTACCACCAGATCGATCGGATCAATATCGTTGGTTTTCGCCTGCTCGACGTGCTCCTCTAGATCCCGGCGGTGCAGCAGACCACCATGGACTTTCGGGTGCAGCGTTTTCACCCGGCCGTCGAACAGCTCGGGAAAACCAGTGAAGTCGGAGACTTCGATCACAGGGATATCCAGATCGGCAATGAATTTGGCGGTGCCGCCGGTGGAGAGGATTTCCACCCCGTGGCGGTGCAGACCTTCGGCCAGTTCTTTCAGACCGGACTTGTCGGAAACGGAGATGAGTGCGCGGGCAATGCTCATGAATTTTGTGTGTTGGCGAGCATTATCACCGCAGGGAATCCATGCAAGTGAAAAAGAATAATGGCGGGGAAGGGGAATAAAATTTGCGGTTTCGCAGAATAAATCGATCAAATTTGCAAAAAAGTCGGAAAAGTTTTTAAAAAGTGTTGCAATATTATCAAGAAGTCTTAATCTTTCACGAAAGTAAGCTTCTAAGCCATTTCCCAATATGAAACATCTAACTCCAATACTCGCGG
>JAHDCN010000513.1 GCA_020629815.1 Verrucomicrobiota bacterium | reverse complement strand
GTGCCGATATCGAATTTGAAGGTCAGGTGCAACTCGACCTGCAATACATCCACACCGCGACGCTGTTTAAAGACATCGCAATCCTATTGAAAACCCTCCCTGCCGTTATCTCCGCCCGTGGAGCCTACTAAAACCTGACCACTCGAAACATGAAGAAAACCCTCCTGCTTGATGTTCCCCCTACCGCAAAACTGACCTCTCAGGTTGGTCGCGATATTCCTTTCTGCCTGTGGCATGTCGTGGAGAAACCACTGCTGCATCACTGGTTCGACTTCGCGGTGGACAACGCCTTTCTCGCTGTAGAAATCACCTGCACGAAAGAAGATCGGAAATTGATCCTCGCCAACACGGAGCAAGCGACGCTTTGGCCGCTGGAGTTTACCGTTTCCGAAAAGCCGGAGAATGTTCCCGGTGGTTTCTCAGTCAACACACTGCCCCATTCAGAATACCATCCTGAACCTGCCATCAATGGCAACGACCTGCTGGTTCAACACTCCGATCTGGTTCGTCAGCGCCTCCGCTACATTTGGAAAACCATAGTGCCGGAGCACCCCTACTACGTAGTCGGTCACAACTGCTACATTCACCCGGATGCCGAATTGGAGGGACCGTTCTGGCTGGGCGAAGGGGTCATCATTGAAGAGGGTGTTGTAATTGGCCCAAATACCTGCATCGGCAAACACTCGCGCATTGCTCCCGGTGTCACAATCAAGGATACCTGCGTCGCGCCGAATGTGACGGTTTCGCCCGGTCTCAAGTTTCAATCCCACCTGGTCGAGCCTCACCAGATCTTCAATCACGCCCGGAGAATCCTTCATCCGCGCATTGCCCCTGACGTAGTCGATTACCGAGCCGCCGCCTGAATTCCTCTGACCTAACAGGGTTAGGTCACTGACCATACCCTGTTAACTCCCAAAATGACCGCTACCAAAACCAGTGAATCCCTTTCCCGCCGGCACCACGATGTGGCCACGGTTTTCGGACAGCCTTTTTCCCGCATCACCAGTAGTCGTGCACTCGAACGCTGCGAAGAGCTGATCCGCAACAACGCAAACAGCCACATCGTTACCGCCAATGTCGATTTCCTGGCTCGGGCAGAAAAACAATCCAGTTTACGCAAGCTGCTGTTTCAGGCAGATGAAGTCTTCTGTGATGGTATGCCCCTGGTTTGGGCTTCCCGTTTCAACGGTGGACGCAAATTGCCCGAACGCGTGACCGGATCCGACCTGGTGCCGAAGCTTCTGCAAAAATGTGGCGAACGAAACTACCGGGTGTTTTTCTTTGGTTCTGACGAAGAAACTCTTTCAAGCCTTTCGGCTCATCTCGAAGCCAATCATCCGGGGTTAGAAATTGCCGGAACGATCAGTCCTCCCATGGGAGAAATCGAAGACTGGCCGAATGAAAAGTATGTAGAGGAAATCCGGAACGCGCGGCCACACCTTCTCCTGGCCGCGCTCGGGTTTCCCAAGCAGGATCTCTGGATTCAGCAATTCGCTGATCAAACCGGGGTGCCTCTTTCGATCGGGATTGGCGCCAGCCTCGACTTCATTGTCGGCAAGCAAACCCGTTCCCCACGCTGGATTCAAAAGATCGGTATGGAATGGTTCTGGCGTATGGCGACGGACCCAAAACGTCTGGTGCAACGCTATGCTCACGATGCTGTAGTTCTCGCAAAACTCGTCGTGAAACAAATCCTTTGGAGTGTCGCAAAAAGGTCACCCTGGTTTCCCCGACGCCCAAGCCAATCACATGCTCTGCTAAACGGTCAGGACCTTTCCAAAATCGAAGTGGTGGAATTTTCCAGTGACGGAGCATTCTCTGTTCGCTCACCGGTCGAACAGAGGAAAGCCGTAGTATGTGATTGTAGCGCACTGCGTATGGTCGAGCAGTCGGTCATTGATCAAATCAACAGCGTTGCACGGGAAGCCGATGCCAACGGAATCCCATTCGCAATCTTCAGTCCGCCTCTCCAACTCAAGTTCTGGATGAGACTGTTCTCGGTTTCGTCGCTATACTCCTGCTTTGAGAATCCCCTCGCTCTGGACGCAGCGATCGGCAAATCGATCGACTTGAAGCTGCCACCGACTACGGATGAACCTTTTGTCGCGCCTTTTCGCAGAGCAGTCAGAGAAA
>JAHDCN010000512.1 GCA_020629815.1 Verrucomicrobiota bacterium | reverse complement strand
TCATCATCTTTGCCGGTTTGCTGGTAGGCGTGGAGACTTATGAGCCGATTGCGCAAAAATACCAAACGCTGATTGGGTTCCTGGATAAGGTCGTTCTGGCGATTTTTATTGCTGAAATCGTGATGAAAATGATCGCGCTTTCGCCGAGGCCTTTTGATTTCTTCAAGGATCCCTGGAATGTCTTTGATTTCATCATTGTCGCGGTTTGCCTGGTTCCTGCTGGAGGAGGCTTCGGTCCAGTTTTGCGACTGTTTCGATTGTTGCGGGTTTTGCGGCTGCTAACTGCGGTTCCGAAATTGCAGCTGCTGGTGTCGGCGTTGCTGAAAAGCCTGCCCTCGATGGGCTACGTCACGGTTCTACTCTTTCTGCTTTTCTACATCTACGCTGTCGCCGGTGTGATGTTCTTCGGCAAGAATGATCCCGTCCATTTTGGCAATCTGGGCGAGTCTCTTCTGTCACTGTTTCGTGTCGTGACGCTCGAAGACTGGACGGATATCATGTACATCCAAATTTACGGCTCTGATCAATACCAGGGATACAATCTCGCAGATGCCAAGATGCAGGATTACACCCTGGAGCCAAAAGCGATGCCCCTGCTTTCGATTGGGTTCTTTGTTAGTTTTGTTCTGCTCGGCACGATGATCATGTTGAACCTGGTGATCGGTGTCATCATCAACGGCATGGATGACGCGCGGGTCGAAGCAGAAATCGAAAAATTGAAAGCTGCTGAAAATGCTCTGGGAGGAAAGGACGAATTTAAAGTTGAAAACCAGGTGAAGCTTTTGTCGGCTCAGATCAAAGAGGTCAGCGAAGCGGTGAATCGGATTGGCAGGGCGATTGAAAAGTAAGGGGGGCTATTTTACCCATTCCTTGATCACAATCGTTTGATCGAGTCCCTGTTGTTGAGTCTCCCCTTTGACTTCAATATGTTTATTGAGTTGATCTTCCAACTCCTCTGAGGAGATGGCTGACTTTTCAAAATCGATGCGGAAATCCCCCATGCCCAGTCGCAGGTAGAGTTGGGGCTTGGCGTCGGGATCACCGAAGGGCTTGCCTGTGATAACCTGGCCAGTGTAGGTGCCCGTGTTTTGCTTGGTTCGCTTCATCGAATTGAGATTCGTGGGTGTTTCGATTGGCTTCTCATTGCAATGAGTCAGGAGAATGACGAGCGCGATCCAGGTTAGACGATGCATACTGAAGTGTATTGGAGGGCAGAATCATGTCCAGTGCGAGAGTCGTCCGGGCGCAACGACGCCCGAAATTTTTGCAACAACATTACCACATTAGGGTTATGATATTCTGTGAAACGCATGAAAGCCCTTTTTTCCCTTATCCTGGTCTTTTCGATTGGAAGTTCTCTTGGCTTTGCCGCGAAGGAGGATAAAAAGAACCGAAAGGACCGTCCGCTTCGCAAAGCCAAAGCGGCGAAGATCGACATTAGCGAAGCCTCGGCCAAAATTGATCAGTTTATTGAGGCCGGCTACAAGGAGCACAAAGTAACGGGTCACGATATCGTTAATGATGAGACCTTTGTGCGCCGGATTTATCTGGGAATTGCCGGTCGAATCCCGTCGGTGGCAGAGACACGCAATTTTCTCAACTCGGATTATCCGGAAAAGCGGCAGCGTTTGGTTCGGGATTTGTTGAACTCAGAGGCTTATGTCAGTCATCACTACAATTTCTGGGCCGATGTGTTGCGCATCAATCGCAATCTGGGCAATAACGGAGCGGCATCTGAGGCGGCTTACCGCTTGTGGCTGAAGGATTCTTTGCGCCAGAACAAGCCTTACGATCAGTTTGTTCATGAAATGGTTTCGGCCAAGGGGTTGATCTGGGAAAACGGAGCCGTCGGATACTACCAGCGCGACCGTGGCATGCCGCTCGATAATATGTCCAACACTGTGCGCACCTTTCTCGGTGTGCGGCTGGAATGCGCGCAATGCCACAACCATCCCTTTGATAAGTGGACGCAAATGGATTATTTCAAGATGGCCGCCTTCACTTACGGGGTGGGTGGAAATCGCTACAATACGCCGAACCGATCAGGTCTCGGCACTTATGTGAAAGAAGAACGGGTAAAGCAGTTTCAGGAAGCGGTGGGAATGGAAAATTTTCCCCGGATTACCAGTGAGTCGGCGCTAAAAAAGGC
>JAHDCN010000047.1:3238-13630 GCA_020629815.1 Verrucomicrobiota bacterium | reverse complement strand
CTGCGACTGCATCTGACTTTCTCTCGCTGCTTTCCGCGTCCGAGGGAAGTAAAAGCCCCACGACAATTGCCAAACCAAATAGCGATAATTTCGCAAACGGAGGCGTCCACGTCAGTGTGCTGCGGAAGATCAGCACACAGGCGGCAAAAAATATCAGTGCGCTGATAATTCCGATCAGGGCTACCCGACCACGGCGCTGTTTGAACAAAAATACTGCCAACCCAACAATCAGCGCAACGGCAAGCCAACGGCCCCAGTTCGGCCACCAGCCGATGTGACGCCCGCTTTGAATAGTCGCGATCGCTTTCGCCAAAAGAGAAGATTCAGAAAGCAGGTCGCCATTTACGGTGAGAATTCGTCGATCGATATCTCGGTCGAAGCCTACCACCACCAGATTGCGGGCGAGGGATTCAAATTTTCCCTGCAATTCAGCCAGAATCCGTTTCGCCACTTCGTCGTCTTTTTGACCGGTGTAAGCGAGCTGATCGACGGTGACGGCAGTGTAGTCGAGCTGCTCTGAGATTTTCCCGTCGTCACCTCTGACGTCGCTGCTCATGTTGTAGCGGATGCCACCGTAGTCGGGAAGCTCCATGGTGCCGTCTTTACCGACTGGTATTTCCCGGCCGGCTCCCAATCTCAATACCGGCTGCTTCGCTTCCAGATCAAGCTCCACTTCTTCCAGTGGGATGCCCGCCTGATTGGCGACAGCACGGACGATAAACGAAGGAATCACCTTTTCCCCCTGAACTGCTACCAGCGGGACGCGGATTGCGGTGTAGCCGTCTTCGACCTCCGGTACGAATGATTCGATCCAGGTAAAGGCGGCATCACCGTTTGCGCGCAACTGCGGATCGGGAGAATGCACGGCACGCGTAACCGCCGGCAGTTGTGATAAATCGCCTTTGGCTTTGATAACTCCGAGATCCAGCGAGTTCTTTCCTTCGCCTTCCCCGGATACTACAGCGCCCAGCGTCATTCGAGGCAGCTTAAGCGCCGCATCTTTCAGAGGGACAATGTCGGTCTGATTCAGCACATTTTCTTCATCGAAAGATGGTGAAGGAATGAAGGCCACCGATTTGGGATTTAATTTTCCGACAAACCCGAGAATGGTAGCAAAGTCGAGACGGGAGAGTTTTGGCGGTGAGCCGTCAGCGGATGCTGCGGGTTTGGAATCTCCGATATTCAGCGGCTCATAGTCGTCGTTAATCCGGACAAGCGTTACTGCAGGCGGCTGAATCTTAGAACCCGAATTGCCTACGCAGAACTCCAACCACGTGTCGTTCAACGATTTCAGGGGTTGCATCTTACGGTTACGAAGGTCCCACTCGCCGATGGCGACGAGGATGATGCCGAAAAACAGGAAAGTAATCAGTCGAGATCGCATGGGAATCAGCGGCTGGAATGAAAAGTAAGGCGACACCCATATAAGGTGCCGTTTGATTAGGAAACGGTTACCTTCAATATGTGAACCGGCTTGGTTCTTGGGTCAAGAGACACGAAATTGGTGGAATCACGCCATAGATAGGATTCGCCATACAGCAAATCTGTGACCTGAAATTCCTGCCCCTCTTCGATTCCAAGCTTTTCCAGAGGTAAATGGATATGGGAGTCCTGCTTGTAATTGGCGTCCAGATTGACGGTAACAATAATCCGACTTTCCGGATCCGAATCTGACCAGCGGTAATAGGCCAGCACCTGATTGGAGTCCGAATCAATAAACTCAATATTGGCATATTCCTGGAACGCCGCTTCGGCTTGCCGGACTTGATTCAAGCGAGTGATGAACGGTTTGATCCCGGTTGCATTCCAGTCCCGTTCCTTCAGCTGGAATTTTTCACTGTCCAAATATTCCTCCCGCCCTTCAAGCGGTTCACTCTCGCAAAATTCGTAGCCGGAATACATTCCCCACGAAGTTGATAACGTTGCTGCGAGCGCTGCTCTGATCTTGAAGGCGGCTGGTCCTTTGTTCTGCAAATGGTAGGGGAGAATATCAGGCGTGTTTGGCCAAAAGTTCGCCCGGTAGTAGTTGCGCATTTCTCCTTTGGTAAGCTCCTCGACATATTCGATGATCTCCTCCTTGGTCTGGCGCCAGGTGAAATAGGTGTAGCTCTGAGTGAACCCAATTTTCCCAAGCATCTCCATCATTCGCGGGCGGGTGAATGCTTCGGAGAGAAACATTGTTCCCGGTGCGACTTCCTGAACTCTGGCGATCAGCCACTCCCAAAAAGAGACCGGTTTTGTATGCGGGTTATCGACCCGGAAAATTCGCACGCCTTTGCCGACCCAAAAAAGAACAACATCCAGTAGTTCCTCCCAGAGTTCTTCCCAGCCTTCACAGTGAAAGTTGATGGGGTAAATGTCCTGATATTTCTTAGGAGGGTTCTCTGCATACTTAATGGTTCCGTCGGGGCGCTGGAAAAACCATTCGGGGTGATCTTTCACATACGGATGATCGGGTGAGCAATTGATCGCAAAGTCGAGCGCGATCTCTATGCCAATATCGCGGGCATCGATCACCAGTTGCTCGAAGTCATCGAGATCTCCCAAAAGCGGTTCAACCGAACGGTGCCCTCCGGATTTTGCGCCGATGGCCCAGGGTGATCCGACATCGTCTTTCTTTGCAGTGAGCGTGTTGTTCTTGCCCTTCCGCGCAGTATGCCCGATCGGGTGGATAGGCGGAAAATAAACAATGTCGAAGCCCATTTTTTTCGCGTCTTCTAATCGCGGCAGGCAGTCCCGGAATGTCGAATGTTCATTCTCTTTTCCTTTAGCAGAGCGGGGAAAAAATTCGTACCAAGCCGAGAAAGCAGCTAGCTTCTCTTCCACCATGAACCGAAATGGCTCTTCATTTTCTGTCGCCTGACTCAAGTCGGCATGTCGATACAGAATGTCGCGGGTGTCGGAAGACTCGAATAGCTCGGGAATATCGTCTGGATCAGCTTTGCTCAGTTCTTTCTCAAGCTCCTTGATCGCTTTTACATCTTTCCGCGAGCTGGACGCCCGTTCAGCAGATTGCTCAAGGATGATCCGGCCTTCTTCGATGTCAGTTGCAAAATCCTCTTGGTCTCCTGTGAGTCGGCGTTCAAAATCGTGAATCCAGGTTGAAAAGGCATCTGCCCAGGCCAGAATTTTGCATTCGTATAATCCAGGTTCTTCGAATCGAAGTTCTGTCGCCCAGCGATCATTATCAACAGGGGACATTGGAGTTTCTGACCAACCGAGTGGGCTTCCTTTCTCTATTTTCTTCCAAAGGAATTTGGCCCGTATTTCGTCGTGACCGTCTTTAAAGATATCCGCTTCGACGCGAACCAATTCGCCTTCGATACGCTTAGTCGCAAAACGCCCTCCTTCTACGAGAGGGGAGATATTGGAAATGACTACGGTGGGAGCGAATGGATTTTCAGAAATTGCCATAAGATGCGCGGTGGGTAACCGCCGCGCAATATCGACCGTACGGCGACAACGCCAAGCGTCTTTTTTGCCGGTTACGAATCAGTGCGGATGCAGTAGATGGCAGTTTCAGAGCGGAGGAACAGGTCTGAGCCACTCACAGCAGGGGTTCCCTGAAAACGGCCTTCGTCACCGGCGATTTGATTTGTCCGGACCAGATTGTATTCCGGTTTTGCTTCAATGACGAAAGCTCCGGCATTTCGGCTCATTGCAATGAGGTGTCCGTTGGCAAGAATCGGGGAAGCGTAGAATGGCTTACCCCGTCCGCCTCTCGCGTTCGCCGCATTAGCGATTCGTTCTTCGTAGATTAATTCACCTGTGACCGGATCTCCGCAGCAGGCGATGCCCTCGTCTCTGATGAAATACACTTTACCGTCGTGGAAGATTGGGGCGGTCATGTAGGCTTTCACATCGTTATTCTCCCACTGCAGCGCACTATCAGAAACATCCCCTTTCAGACCCAGTTTCAATGATGCGCCTAGGGTGCGGGGAAACCCTCCAAAAATAATCATGCGATCACCATCGATAACCGGACTGGAGGAGATATTTCCGGTTAATCCCATTTCAGAAAACCAACGCAGTTTCCCCGTGTCGGGGTTCATACCCCAAACTTCGCCGGTTCCACATACAATCAAATCGCTGCGCTCGTCGTCTACCTGATGGATAGCCGGTGTACCGTAGGTTTGCTCAAGAACACTGCCTTCTGCTTTCCAAAGCTGTTTTCCAGTTTTGGCATCAAAAGCAATGACAGCCCTGTCCTCGTCCCCGGCTTTTACAATTACCTTTCCCTGATGAACAACAGGACTGGATGCAGAGCCCCAGCGCTTTCTCGAATACAGTTGGCCAACTGATTGCTTCCAAATTTGGTTTCCATCCCAGTCGTAGGCGACGACTCCGGCTTTACCGAAAAAGCAATAAACGCGTTCACCGTCGGTAGCCGGTGTGTTGCTGGCGTAACCATGTTCCGGCACAAATACTTCAAAGGGGTCAACGGTGCCAGGGGCTTCCGGTGCCACCGATTTTTTCCAGAGAACACTGCCGTCTTTGCGGTCAATCGCCAGCAAATGGCGGCGCAATTTTTCCGGAGTCGCGTCTTCGGATCCGTCGCCGTATCCGGTGTAGCAAGTGATGTAAACGCGGTCACCCCAAACAATTGGTGAAGAGGAACCCGGACCCGGCAGTTCGGTTTTCCACGCCACATTTTTTGTCTCGCTCCACTCGAGAGGAATCTTTGAGGTATCTGATTCCGATTTTCCTGATCCATTCGGCCCACGGAACCTTGGCCAATTATCTGCGTGAACCTCAAACGGTGAAGATAGCAGGACGGCGAACAGGAAAGGCAGCAACTTTTTCATAACACTCCCCGAAAGTAACCCCGATCAGAGGTTGATGTTGCGTGTCTGTTTGAAAAGAAAAGAGCGAAGACCTTTGTCGGGCCTTCGCTCTTCGGGGTAAAATTTTTAATCTAAGCTAGTAGCCTCCGTAGTATCGCGGACGCTGATAACCGTAGCCGCCGTAATACTGGGGGGCGGGCTGGTGGCCATACCCGTGAGAATGGCGACGATAGTAGCCCCGGGAGCGATGGGAGTGATAGGCGTTGTCGCTGGCTACGGCACCACCTACGGCAGCTCCGAGAATTCCGCCGACAACCGCGCCACGCCCGGGTCGGTAATCATCAGCTGAAGCACCCACAGCAGCGCCAACGGCTCCGCCGATGATTGCTCCTTCCGTAGTCGTACAAGAGGTATTTGCCAGCGTGCTTAGTCCGAGCACAGCTCCCAATAAGAGGATTTTTCCGTTCAGTTTCATGGTCAATTAACGAGAAGTTTTGCTTCTGATACGGATTTAGACGGTTAAAACGCAGGATTTTGCACAAAAATCTGCCTAGAATCGCGCCCGCTTTTGAGATCGATTCAGTGCCCGTTTCCACATCGGTTTTGGTTCAGGGCGCTTGTATTCACGGATTCCGGCATCGCCATAGTCAGGGGTGGTTTCACAGGAAACCGTAAAGCTGGCCAAAGTTCCGACCAAAACCAAAGTTGCGAGATAGTGGATTATCTTCTTCATAGACCCTTTGTATCAACTTTACGGCAAATCCACCAGCATTCTTCTTGCCGAAGCAATCCTGCTCTTGAAACTCAATTCTTTTCGACGGACGGTGAGGAACGTTCCATCGCACTATTCAATGACTTCATCGACCACGTCGACTCATGATCTCGAAAGAGGTCAATCGGTCTACACCCCCCGCTTGCTTAATGTTTACGACTTTCTGGTGCTTCGTGTTTGCACAGAAAAAGTCTGGCGTTCGTCGCGTCAGGAAATGTTGGATTTGTACAGCGAACATATGTCCGACAATCATTTGGATTGTGGTGTCGGTACGGGGTTCTTTGTCGATCAGACAGCAAAATCAGAGAGTATGCGACTGGCGTTGCTCGATTTGAATCCGAATTGCCTCGATGTCGCTTATGATCGATTAAAGAGATTTGAGCCGGAAATCTACGAGCGCAATATTTTGGAGCCACTGCCGCTCCATGGAGAACGTTTTGATTCGGTTGCGATGAATTACCTGATTCACTGCCTTCCCGGGCAAAACATTGTCGAGAAAGCTGTCGCTTTCGATCAAGTGATTCCCTTTATGAAAGACGACGCTGTGGTTTTTGGAGCCACGGTTCTTGGAGCCGAAGTCGAGAGATCCGGTTTAGCCAGAAAGGCAATGGAGTTGTTTAACTGGCGCGGTGTATTTTGCAACGAAGGTGACGTGATCGGAGATCTCGTCGATGTGCTCCACAAGCGGTTTCGCACCTGTAATGTCTGGTTGTCCGGCTGCGTCGTCTTCTTTGTTGCCAAGGGAGTGAAGGATTCATCCCGTCTTCCTGAGGAAGCGGAGCCAAAATCGGTGAATCGCGAAGCTTCTATTGTCCCGGCGCGGTGACCGAAGCTCCATTGTCGGAGGCGGAAAGACCTTCGAGATAGGGAACGGATTTCTCGGCCCACTGTCTTGGTGACGAGTATGAAGAAGCTCCGGGACCAAAGCAGCTTTGCAACATGTCCGTATTGATGACTCCAGGGTTGAAGGCAACGGCGGCAAGACCTGCTGGCAAATCCTGTGCCAAACCGCTTGTGAGTCCTTCGATTGCAAATTTTGTCGCGCAATAAGGTGCTACGTCGGATGAAGTCGACCGTCCCCAATAGCTTGAGAAATTCACGATGACGCCGCTGCCTTTCTCGATCATCGATGGCACGACGTGGCGAATGGTATGCGCCACACCTTCAATATTCACGTCTACAATCGCAGCCATTTCTTCAGCCGAAATCTCCCAGAGAGGTGCGTTGCGATTGATCAAAGCCGCGTTGTTGATCAACAAATCAGGAGCCTCGCCGAAGTGATCGATGGCTGCTTCGCAAAAAGAGCGGATATCGTCTTCCTTCGACACATCAACCGATTGGAAAAAGTGATCCGACCCGAACTCTTCAGAGATGGCAGAAATCTGATCGGAATTCCGCGAACAACCGGCAATGATGTGTCCGCGTTCGCGAAAACCGTCTGCCATTGCCCGGCCCAGTCCCCGAGTGCAGCCAGTAAGGAGTATCTTTTTGCTCATAGCCTACCACTAGACTTCGACTGCAAAGGTGTCGCCTTTTTTCACCGAGCGGATAAAGCCAGCCATCAGCTTGATGACTTTGTCCACATCACTAAAGTCAGCGAGCTCAACTATCGAATGCATGTAGCGCAGAGGCAGAGAAACCAGTGCGCTGGGGATGCCGCCGTTCATGTGAAAGATGGAATCGGTATCTGTTCCGGTGTAGCGGGAGCTTGCTTCGTGCTGTATCGGGATTTCCTGTTCCTTCGCCACTTCGATCAGTCTTTCGACCATGAGCGGATGATTGGCAGACCCATGGGTCAGAGAGGGGCCACCTCCGAGCACGACTTTGCCATGCTTGGAGTGATCAATGCCCGGCGTATCCGTTGCATGAGTGACATCCAGCACCAGGCATAAGTCAGGTTGAAGAGTTTTGGTGGCCATGGTTGCTCCCCATCCACCGATCTCTTCTTGAATCGCATTCAGTGCAACGCAGGTCGCAGAAGGGCGTTTTGATTTCGCGCTGAGTTCCCGAATCACTTCCGAAATGATGAATCCGCCGATGCGGTTATCGAGAGCACGACCGACAATTCGGTTTTTGCCGAAGGGTTCTGCTGAATCAGAATACACCGCCGGGTGACCGACCCGAATGCCAAGTTTCTCGACGTCTTTTTTGCTGTCTGCGCCGACATCCACATAGAGTTCATGAACTTGAGGCGCCTTCTCACCACCGGAAATATCCCGAATGTGGATGGCTGTGTTGCCGATGATCCCGCGCACTTCGCCCTTATCTCCGAAGATGCTCAACCGGCGTCCCCGGGCATTGGCCCAATCAGACCCTCCAACTCGATCCAGACGCAGGAAGCCTTCGTCGGTGATGTACTTCACCATGAAACCAATCTCATCCGCATGCGCTTCGATCATGATCGTCGGCGCGCCCTTCTGTTTGCCGGTAATCGTTGCCCAGGCATTGCCGTAGGCATCGCTTTCCACAGCGTCAGCAAACTTGCGGTTCCGCGTTGCCCAAACCTTTTGGCCCGGCGATTCGAATCCGGTGGGACTGGGTGTGTTGAGCAGGCGGTAGAGGAAGTCGGTGGATTCTTTGGTCATGCTTTAGACGGGAAAGATTGCACCTCCATCCGCTATCGCAAATGGAGCTTCAATCAGTCCCGGTCAAAAAGCCGAAACTACTCCTCCTCAGTCGAAGCACCTGCTTCATCGCCACCTTCGGCGGATGCGTCAGCTTTTTCTTCGGAGTCTTCTTCCTCGTCTTCCAAATCATCGGAAACCACCCGTGCAATGTCCTGAATCTTCTCCTCACCTTTGAGGTTCATCAGTTTCACGCCTTGCGTGTTTCGACCGATGACAGAAACATCAGCACAACGGATTCGCACGCTTTGACCGGCGTCGGTCATCAGCATGAGTTCGTCCTCGTCGGTCACAGCGAGAGCGCCGACAACGGCACCGGTTTTCTCGGTGACCTTCATGGTAATCAAGCCTTTGCCGCCACGACCTTTGGTCGGGTATTCTTCGAATGGAGTTCGCTTACCAAGGCCTTTTTCAGATGCTACCAGCAGCTGAGCGTTGGTGTCTCCGGCGAGAGCAAGGGCAACCAGGAAGTCACCTTCGCGCGGCTTGATACCAGCCACACCGGCTGAAGGGCGACCCATTGGGCGAATGGTGCTTTCGTTACAGCGCACGCAGTATCCCTGGTTGGTCACCAGACAAATATCGTTGTCGCCGTTGGTGAGCTTGACGTCGATCAGCTCGTTGCCTTCCTCGATTCGGATCGCAATGATTCCGTTCTTCATGTAGTTGCGGAATCCGGAAAGCGCCGTCTTTTTCACTTTCCCGGAACGGGTGGCAAACAACACAAACTTGTCATCCACGAAGGTGGCGTCTTTGTCTTCAGCGCCAACAGCTTCGATCCGAAGGACCGCAGCAATTTTCTCTTCCGGCTGCAAATTGAGCAGGTTCTTAATTGAACGTCCTTTCGAGGTCCGGGAGCCTTCGGGAATCTGGTACACACGTTCGACGTAGACACGACCGGTGTCGGTGAAGAACATCAGATAGTCGTGCGCGGTCGCGGAGAACAGGTGTTCGACAAAGTCTTCTTCGTCCTCTTCATCCACTGCTTCGCGTGTCTCCATACCTTTGAGGCCTTTGCCGCCGCGATTTTGGATGCGGTACTCTGCTGTAGAAGTCCGCTTGATGAATCCACGATGGGAAATGGTGATCAGGTTCGCGTCGTTGGCGATCAGTTCGACATTGGCAATTTCGCCTTCGTCTTCACCGAAATCGGTGCGACGCGGAGTGGCGTGCTTGTCTTTGATCTCGTTGAGCTCGTCCTTGATGATCTGCAACACGCGCTCCTCACGAGCCAGAATGTCGAGCAGGTCTTTGATCTCTTCGAGCAATTCGTCGTATTGCTTTTTGATCTTATCTCGTTCGAGGCCAACCAGCTGGTAGAGTCGCAACTCGAGGATGTGATCGACTTGCCGATCGGTGAGAACGTAGCGGCCATCGATGATCTGCAGGCTCTCTTGATTGCGCAGTAGGATGCCGAGTTTCTCTGCATCGGCCGGATCAAAGGTGTAGGCTTTGATTTTCTCGCGTGCTTCGTCCCGGGTCTTCGAATCCCGGATCATCTTGATGAAGTCATCGAGATTTCCAAGAGCCAGCAGGTAGGCTTCGAGTTTTTCTGCCTGCTCTTCGGCTTTGCCAAGAAGATAACGGGTCCGGCGAAGAATGACTTCGCGACGGTGCTCGATGTAACACTCGATAGCGTCTTTGATCGACAGCAAGCGTGGGCGGCGATTGTCGATCGCCAGCATGTTGACGGAAAACGATGTCTGCAGCGCAGTGTGCTTGTAGAGATTATTGAGCACGACCTGTGCCCGGGCATCACGCTTCAGATCGACCACGACACGGGTGTTTTCATCTGACTCGTCCCGTACGGCTGAGATTTCCGGCAGCACTTTGGCATTGGCCAGTTCAGCAATTCGCTCAACCAATTTGGCGCGGTTTACTGCAAAAGGAATTTCGGTGATCACGATTTGCTCGCGACCTTTTTTGTTTTCGATCACTTCAGCGCGACCACGCACTTTTACGCTTCCACGACCTGTAGCGGCATAGTCCTGAACACCTCGGCGTCCGAGAATCGTACAACCCGTCGGGAAGTCGGGTCCCTGAATGTGGGTCAGTAGCTCCTGCGTAGTGATCTCCGGGTTGTCGATCGTGGCGCAGATGCCATCGACGACTTCACCCAGATTGTGGGGTGCGCAGTTGGTTGCCATACCCACGGCGATACCGGTTCCGCCATTCACCAGCAGATTCGGGAAAGCAGCCGGAAAAACCGTCG
>JAHDCN010000047.1:0-3138 GCA_020629815.1 Verrucomicrobiota bacterium | reverse complement strand
AGATTCGGGAAAGCAGCCGGAAAAACCGTCGGCTCTTCGCGGGTTTCGTCGTAGTTGGTGACGAAGTCCACGGTGTCTTTTTCCATGTCCGTCATCAGGACATGACCGAGGTGAGTGAGACGCGCCTCGGTATAACGCATCGCAGCCGGAGGATCGCCCTCGACGGAACCGAAGTTCCCCTGTCCCTGGACGAGGCAGTCGCGCATCGTCCACGGCTGAGCCATGTTTACCAGTGTCGGGTAAATCGTGGCCTCACCGTGAGGGTGGTAGTTACCGGAGGTATCACCACAGATCTTCGCACATTTCCGGTAGTTTTTGCCGGGAGCGAGACCGAGGTCATTCATCGCCAGCAAAATCCGGCGCTGCGAAGGCTTCAATCCATCGCGCACGTCGGGCAAAGCCCGCGAAATGATAACCGACATCGAGTAGTCGAGAAACGAGCTCGACATTTCATCGGCAACCGAAATGGGTTCGATGTCGTCGTTCGGAGCGTCATCTTCCGGATTTTCCGGATCTTCAGGTGGAGTGTCCTTATCGTCAGCCATGGTGAGAGACTAAAAGTGGTGCGTTTTTGGTGGGAGTGATCCTGATGTTAGACATCCAGGTTGCGTACATTCAGCGCGTTGTCTTCGATGAACTGTCTGCGTGGTTCGACGACGTCACCCATGAGGATGGTGAAAATGCGGTCAGACTCGACCATGTTATCGTCGTCCATTTTGACCCGGAGAAGTTTGCGATTCTCTGGATCCATTGTGGTGGTGAAAAGTTCCTTGGCGTTCATCTCACCCAAACCCTTGAAGCGTTGCAGTTGCATGCCGCGCTTACCGATCTCAGTTACCGTCTCGAGAATCTCAGGGACGCTGAATACCGGCGTGCTTTTCGCGTTTTCGCCGTCACCTTCGACGACTTCAAACAACGGCTGATCCTGTGAGGAGAAATGTTCCAGTGGAAGGCCAACTTCTGCCAGTCGCTCTAACAATTTGGCAATGGACTTCGATTCGTGAACTTCAATCAGGCGAGCCCGACGAATGACGGC
Source organism: Verrucomicrobiota bacterium (assembly GCA_020629815.1). GTDB lineage: Bacteria > Verrucomicrobiota > Verrucomicrobiia > Verrucomicrobiales > DEV007 > Arctic95D-9. The sequence continues at coordinate 2,102 of JAHDCN010000047.1, read as the reverse complement.
ATTTTTATCAGGCGCCTCTTTGGGAGCTTCTTCGCCATCCTCTTCATCGACCTTTTCCTCTTCGGCTCTTCGGCCAAACAGGCGCAGGTCGCGATTGTCATCTGCGAAGTCACGCAATTCTTTTTCGCCGAGGAAATACTTCACGAACACCTCGTTGCCCTCGCGAACTTGGACCAAATACCTCGGCAGCTTGCCATCTTTTCCTTCGCCGAGATAATCTTCGAAGTCGCCGGAGTTCCGGGCGATCACATCATTGTATCGGCTCAGCCTCGAAAGCATGTCGAGAATGTCGCGCAAGTCCTTCGATACGATTTCTTTGCCGTCAGGCAATTTCAGAGAAACATCTTCGACACCCAGGTCGATCAGAATTTTGTTCAACTCTTCGTCGTCTTGAACGTATTGCTCCTTTTTGCGACGGGTGATTTTGTAGAGCGGAGGCTGAGCGATGTAAACATAACCTGCTTTTACCAGCGGCAGCATTTGACGACAGAAAAAGGTCAGCAACAAAGTCCGAATGTGAGATCCGTCGACGTCCGCATCTGTCATGATGATGACCTTGTGGTAGCGCGCCTTTTCCAGATTGAACGCTCCCTCGCCTTCGCCATCTCCGATCCCTGCGCCAATCGCAGTGATCATGGTCTGAATCTCTTTGTTCTGCAGCACCTTGTCGAGGCGGGCCTTCTCCACGTTAATCAATTTACCGCGAATCGGCAAAATCGCCTGGGTGCGTCGATCACGGCCCTGCTTCGCAGAACCACCAGCGGAATCACCCTCCACAATGTAGATTTCACTCTCGGCCGGGTCGCGGGATGAGCAGTCAGCCAGTTTCCCTGGAAGACCACCACCGGTCATCGCCGACTTCCGAACTGTCTCGCGCGCTTTCCGCGCCGCTTCACGGGCACGGGCGGCATTGACGACCTTCTCCACGATGCGCTTTGCCGTCTGTGGGTTTTCGTCGAAATATTCACTGATTCCCTCGTAGGTGATCGAGCTGACCACACCTTCGACTTCGTTGTTCACCAGCTTCTCTTTCGTCTGGGAGTCGAACTTCGGATTCGGGTGCTTCACCGAAATCACAGCAATCACACCTTCGCGGCAGTCATCACCGGTCAGGGAAGGATCCTTGTCCTTAAGCAGCTTGTTTGCCTTGGCGTAGGTATTGATCGCCCGGGTCATCGCAGAGCGAAAACCGGACAAATGCGTTCCGCCGTCGCCATTGGAAATGGAGTTCGCGTAACAAAGGATGTTTTCGTGATACTCGCCGGTGTAGTGCAAAACGATATCGGCGTAGCAGTCATCCTCGACCTGCTTGCCCGCGTCGTCATACTTCACCGGACGTTTGCCCTTGAGCATGATCGGCGCTTCGTGGATCAGCTCTTTGTTTTCGCCCATCTGGCGAACGAACTCGATAATACCATCAGGGTAGTAGAACTCTTTCGACTTTTCCGAGTCGCCACGCTCATCGATCAGGTGAATCCGGATTCCCGGGTTCAGGAAAGACAGCTCACGAAGACGCGCGGATAGGTAGTCAAAATTGAAATCGATCCCCGCAGTGAAAATTGTGGTATCGGGAAAGAAAGAAATCTTGGTTCCTGTCTTGTCAGCATCACATTCGCCGATCACAGAAAGCGGCTCGGTCGTTTTGCCGCGCTCGAAGCCAATCGAGTGAACTTCGCCACCGCGACAGATTTCTGCCTTGAACCAATCCGAGAGCGCGTTCACACATTTCGCCCCCACACCGTGCAGACCACCGGAGAACTTGTAGGCACCCTGACCGAACTTACCACCGGCGTGGAGATTGGTCAGCACCAGCTCGACGGCGGGTATCTTGAACTTCGGGTGCATGTCGACCGGAATCCCCCGGCCATCATCTTCCACAGAAACCGAACCATCCGAATGCAGAGTGATCGTCACCACATCACAGAAGCCGGCGAGGTGCTCATCGATGGAGTTATCGAGAACCTCAAATACCGCGTGGTGCAGACCGCGTTCCGTCGCCGGATCGCCGATATACATGCCCGGTCTTTTCCGAACTGCTTCCAGTCCCTCGAGCTTGTCGATTTGTCCGGCATCATAATCTCCGGATGGTTTTTCCAGCGTCA
>JAHDCN010000511.1 GCA_020629815.1 Verrucomicrobiota bacterium | reverse complement strand
ATAGGCTTCGCGGATGCGTGGGGACACGCATCCCTACCTCTCCGTCCGCCAACGCCCCCGTCGCGGAACTTGCGAAAAGTTCCGTCGGCAATTCAGGTCGGAATTTTTTGCAAATTCCGCTACCGCTTGGGCGACACATATTGCTCAATCAAACAGGGTTAAGTGGTCGACCTAACAGGGTTAGGTCCGTGACCTAACCCTGTTGAGTCAGAGAAAATGGATCAATCAATCGTCCTCGCCGTCGGCCCAGCGCTCCAGCTTGGTCGGCCAGGCGACTTTGATGACAAAGGCCCAGAACAACGCCGCGACGATTGAGTAGCCCGCGTGATACGCGAGTCCAACCGGGATAAAACCCAACACGTTGTTGGCATTATCCCAGTTCCAGAAATCCTGATGCAAAACTGCCAGGATGATGAAGATAGCGATGATCAGAAATTTCATGTTCTAGTAGTTGGTATTTAGTAGTTAGTATTTGGGAATCCCCCATCCACTAACTACTAACTCCTCAATACTGCGCGAAGCGCTTACTGCTGCGCATACGCATACAGATGCGTTTGCGTCATCACATACAGGGTGCCGTTGGCAACCACACAAGTGGAGTAAATTGGAGCCGGATACTCAACGATTCCGATCTCTTCTTTCTCTTTGCCTGCTTTCAGGATGACCAGCTCGCCATCTTCATTGCCGAGGAAAACTTTTCCGTCTACTACGAGAGTCGATCCCCAGATGTGGGACAGCGTGTCGTGCTCCCAGTACATCTCACCAGTCTGCGCATCGAGGCAGAACAGCTTGCCGGAGTAGTCAGCGATGTAAACGAGATCATCAGCAATCGACGGAGTGGAAATCGAACGTCCCACGCCTTTGAACTGCCAAACAACTGCGTCTTCGCCATTGCCCTTGCTTGGGTCGATACAAGTGATCGCTCCCACACCTTCACCGTGCTCAGGATCCTGACCGATGACTGCATAGACTTTGTTGTCGTAAATTACCGGTGAAGAAATGATCTCGGAAGGTCCGGGATAAGTCGCGTATTTGATTGGCTCACCGTTTTCATCAACGCGGTATTCTTTCGGACAGCAGTCGACTTTCCAGAGTTCTTTCATCAGGTGGAATTTCTCGCCACCGTCTTCTTCGACGTCGAATTCCTTGGCGTCGTAGCCGTAGGTCCAGCCATCACCAGCTCCGAAGACCACAGTCTCTTTACCGTTGATCATTCCAGCCGCAGGAGACGACCAGTTACAGTGCATGACGCGCTCACCGATGCCGCTGGCTTCTTCGCCGGCGAGTTCACCTGTCTTTTTGTTGATTGCTACCAGGCAGGGGTTCTGCGGAGCTGGAATGTTCACGTGTGACCAGTCCACTCCGTTGGAAGTCGAAGCGAAAATGTAGTCACCGGCGATGGTCACCGAACTGGAGGTAATGTTGTGTGGGAAAACACCGAGCTCACTACGCATGTCGTAACCCCAGACGATGTCAGCGGTCTTGTCTTCGAGCGTCGCAGCTTCTGCACCAGCGAGTTTTTCCAGACCACCGTTTTGGTATTTGGCTTCATCCTGGAACGGGCCGTCGTTGCCGTCGCTCATGCCGTAGGTATCGAGGCAGATCACCTCACCACGGTTGGAGATCACATAGCCGTATTTGCCGTCGATCAAAACCGAAGAACAAACTCCGAGGAATTCCCAGTCGGACACTTTACCCGCGCCGAGTTTCGGAATGGAGAACTGCCATTCCAGCTCACCGGTTTTTTCAGTGAAAGCCATCACGATTCCGTGGTCCCCTTTTACCGATTCCAAACGAGGCTCTTCGTTGTTAGTTCCGATGAAAACGCGACCGTCTTTGATGGTCGGCGTTCCGTAGGCTTGGGAGCCCATTTGGACGACCCACTTAGCGTGCTTGGCACCTTCGACTTTGCCGCCTTCGACGATCTCGCCAGACGTGAAGTCAGAAGGGATTCCTGTCGCGGTGGACATCATGTTGTTGGAGCCATCACGGCCCCACTGTGCCCACTCGCCACCACCGGGAGCGGATTCAGGAGCCGGGCTGGGAGCAGCTTCGGCTTTGTTGGCAACTGCAGTGTCTGTGCCTTTGTGCCAAACGGCCAGCATCAGAGCCGCTACAGCGACGATACTCAGAGATTTAATGAGTGTTTTCATA
>JAHDCN010000510.1 GCA_020629815.1 Verrucomicrobiota bacterium | reverse complement strand
TTTCATTCCTCGATGGGCGACATCTTTGCCTCGATCCGAAAGAACGAACACTGCGTGGGAATGTTCCTGTTTAGCGATGGGCACGATTTTGAAATGGTGCCCGCCGGGCGTACGGCTCAGGTTGCCAAGGCCCGGGGGATTCCCATCTTTCCCGTCGCGCTCGGCAAAGAGGATATCGCTCCGGACTTGTCGACCTACATTCTTTCCTATTCGCCCTACACCTTTGTGAATCAGACCGTGTCGATTCAGGCCGGAGTGCGACTGACCGGCCTCTCGACGGCGCAGTCCGGCGGGCCGATGAAAGTCGAGCTGTTGCGTGAGGGTAAAGTCATTCGCGAGCGTTCGGTAACACCGCTGACCGGCATGGAAGTCCCGATTTCTTTCGAAGTGAAAGAGGAAAAGCCCGGTCAGTATGAATACGAGATCCGGGTCGCATCGATGCCGAGGGAGCGCGAAGTGATTAACAACGGTGCCTCCACCTTCGTTAATGTTACCGATGCGCGAATTCCGGTGCTGATGATTGAGGGCGCGCCGCATTGGGATACCACCTTTATGAAGCGCACGCTGCTCGGCAATGATCGGGTGGAGTTGACCTCGGTGATCAAAATCGGTAAAGCGCGTCCGGTGATTTCCAGCACCATCGAGGAAGATATAGAATCCTTTTCTATCCCGGAATCCGCCGCAGAGTTTCAGCGTTTCCCCCTGATCGTTTTGGGGCAGGAGGTGGACAACGTTCTTTCCGACGCAAGCCTCGAGGCGATGCAAAAGGCAGTGATCGACCAGGGTATTTCCGTTGTGTTCGCGCGCGGAAAACCGGGAGGCCACAAAGTGTTTGAGGAACTGGCTCCGGCGAAGTGGGTCGAAGGTCGCGCTTCCGGTCCGGTGCGTGTGGTCGAAGGGAAATCGAGTGAGAAAGTGGTGCCACTGGATGTGCTCAAATCGGTGACCGGTGGACCCGATGCATTGCCTTCGCTGCCATTCTCTGAAGTCATGGAAGACCCGAAGACCCTGGCAGCTATTGAGGCGCTGGCGAAAGATGCCGATGCGCAAAGTTCGCAGCCGGCCTTTATTCATCGACGCAGTGGCAAAGGTCAGGTGATGGCGGTGTCCGTCGGCGGTCTGTGGAAATGGTCGCTCAACAACAACAGCGAACCGGAGAACAACATCTATGACCATTTCTGGAATCAGCTGCTGCTCAATCTTCTGGCCCGGTCCAGTGTGCGCCCTTCGGATCAGGCGACGCTCACGGTTTCCAACGCCAACGTCCGGGTAGGGGAAAAGGTGCGACTCGACTATTTGCCGCAATTAGGCGCGGATGCCGAAGGGACGCCACAGGCCGCCGTTTACTTTGAAGACAAGCCGGTGACCTCTCTGACTTTTTCCAAAAGCGGGGCGGGTTGGTCGGCTGATTATGTTGCGGATCGGGCAGGGAAATTTCGCGTCACACTGCCGGCAAAAGATCAGGTTTTGAATTGCCGGTTTGTCGCGGTGAATCATCAGCGGGAAACCACGGAGGTTGCAGCCGATTATGCCTTTCTGCGTCGGTTGGCGCAGTCGAGCGGGGGAAAGATGCTCAACGAAGCCTCGCTGAAGGAAGTGATCAACGATCTGAGTAAAGCCGCGGTCGCCGAATCCGAAGCCCCGCCGATCGTGCGACATAAATCGGCCTGGGATAAAACGCATTGGTTTTACCTGCTGTTTTTGTTGCTCGGGCTGGAGTGGTTTTTCCGCCGACGTTGGGGATTGGTTTGATTGATTGCTGGTCAAAAACAGGGCATACTGAAGATGCAAACGAAAGGAGAACGATGAGTAGAGCAGAGATTCTGCAGAGGTTGGACCGGGCGGACCGGGCCTGGTTGATTAATTCCGCCTTCGAGAAATTCCTGTCGTTGATCAAATACATCCTGTTGGCAGTCGTCGTGCTGCTGGTTCTGGATTTGGTCTTCCAGCTTGGGGCGATTCCGCGACTCGCGCTCAGTGTACTGATGGTGCTCAGCGTCGTCGGGCTGGGGCTGTGGCTTGCCTACCTGGCCTTTCTAAAAATTTCCCCGCGACTGCGGGTGGCTCGATTGCTGGAGGAGCGTGACGAAAGCCTCGGCTCCAAGCTGGTCAATATCCTGCAAATGGAGGAGACAGCGAAGGATCCGGAGGAAACCGAGAT
>JAHDCN010000509.1 GCA_020629815.1 Verrucomicrobiota bacterium | reverse complement strand
GCCCGGGCCACGCTCTCATTATCCAGACCAAAAGATTCGGTTCCAAACAACACAGCGACCCGCTGCTTCTCATCCGCAGCCTGCTTCATTTTCCCCGCTGCCGACTCGGCATCGAGCAATGGGATTTTCTGCGACCGATCCCGTGCTGTGGTCGCAAAAACCCGCTGACAATCGGCGATCGCCTGTTCCACCGAATCAAATTCCTGAATCCCTTCCAGCACCGTCTTCGCCCCTGAGGCAGTCGCCACCGCCGACTCATGTCGCCAATCCGCCCGAGGATTTACCAGCCGCATTTCGGTGAGACCGCAATTCAACATCGCCCGCGCACACATACCGATATTCTCCGGCAGCTTCGGTTCCACAAGTATGATGATTGGTCCGGACATAGGTTTTACTTTTTCATTCGATAGCCCAGATCTTTGGGTCGAGCATCACCACGCCCCACCCGAACGAACTCGACGAAAATTTCTTTCTTTGAAACCGGATTCCTTTCCTCAGCGAATTGCTGCGTTCGTCGCTCATCCCGCAAATACCACTCGGGTCGATAAATTCCCGTTTTTAGATAGGGCGTGTATTCGATTCCAATCGTGTTGTAGACATTGATTCCCTTCTCTTCAAAAACCAATTCGCCATTCATCCACACGCGAAACAAGCCGGACTCATCCGGAGCCCACTTGGCGTAAACCAACCAGTCAACTGCAGCCCCCGGCTGCAGCGGGGTAGCCAATTGAGTTTTTTTCCGCGTCGCGCCTTCCTGCGCGTTACCAAAATTGCGTCGAACCCACCAATGCTTTCCCTGAATAGCAATACTTGCGTTTGGATAGGTCGCACGCCAGTTCCCCGGAATTGCATGCCACTGCATTACGATATCTGCCGCACGATTTTCATCGATTTCCCAGTCCTTCGGAATCCGCATACGCTCGGCATACCAACGCTCTTGAAAACCTTTTTCACTGGGCAAGGACAATTCGGAACGAAACGAATTCGGCGCACGAGGCACTGAAAACCGAACTCCGCGAGTCGGCGAATCGACTACTTCCAATCGCTTCGGATTCGCCTTTGGCTGACGATATCGATCATCCTCCGAAATGGAAAACAGGTGAAACGGCTCATCCGAACCAAAGTCGCTGGAGAAAATCACCTTTTGCTCAAGATCATACACTTGATGAGATCGAAAATACCTCTGCCCTTCTTCAGCTATTATGATCTGAGAAAGCAGCAAAAAGGCGATTCCCATCGCAGCTATGAGTTTCTGTGTTTTCACCGCAGCCATGATGCTTCCTTTTCTCCCGAGGACAAATGAAGATTTCCTTTCAGCGCAGCTCTGCTACCTTCCTAATGTGGAAGTTCCTGAGTCTATCACCTGTGTCGATTGCGGCGAGAAAGCGCATCTGCTCAGCTACGCCCCCGAAGAGGGCTGGCAGGAAGGCGATGTCATTGCCTATCGATGTCGCGGCTGCAACGACCGCTGGGATATGGTCCTGGAGCCGGATCAATCAGTGGCACCCGATGCCGATACCGCCGCCCTTTTTGCCGAAGCCCGGGCCCGACTTGCCGATCGTGACGTAACTAGAAACAACGGGGACTGACTTGAGCCCCGGTGAAAACGCGCTACTTTTTCTTCGACATGGCAGACACCAGTGAGAAAACCCGGCACTTCCTCCTCTACGATGGAGACTGCCCCATGTGCACCTTTCAGATGCGCGTTATTTCCTGGATGGACTGGCTGGATAAAGTGGCCCTGGTTCCGATCAAAGATCCGCGCGCCAAGGAAATCGCCCCGGAGATCACGCGCGAAGATCTGCTCGAAGCAATCCACTGCGTCACTCCGGAAGGCACCATCTACCGCGGTGCCCGTGCATTCCGTTTTCTCGGCTTCCGCATACCAATGCTGATACCGCTCTCGTTGTTCATGTGGATTCCCGGGGTGATCCTGATCGCCGAGAAGGTGTATGCCTTCATCGCCAAACACCGGCTGTTTTTCAGCAAATTCTTCGGCTGCAAAGGCGCGTGTGCGATTTTGCCCGAAAAGGAGAGCTAACTCTCTGCGGCGAAAATGTGACTCGACCAATCGGCGTTTCCCCTTAATATTCAACGCATGTCAGGTTGGATTGTTACTATCGTGTTGGGGCTGATTGCCGGAATTATTGGAAAAATACTCATGCCGGGCAAAGATCC
>JAHDCN010000046.1:3822-13800 GCA_020629815.1 Verrucomicrobiota bacterium | reverse complement strand
TATTCGTTGAGAAAGCCGGTAAGCGGACTTGAGGCCGAGGCAGCGTTTTGAACCTCAGGTATCCCGCTTTCGAAAGCGATCCGCCCGGCTTCGACTCCAAGTTTAAATGCATGTGCGGTCTGAACTGGATCGTAGGCGATTGCAATGGCGGTATTCACCAGAACTGCGTCTGCTCCCATTTCTAACGCAGCTGCAGCATGGCTTGGCACACCGAGGCCCGCATCGATCACAACCGGCACCGTAGCTTGATTGATAATGATCTCGATCTGTTTCCGGGTTTCGATTCCCTGGTTTGACCCAATTGGCGCCCCAAGCGGCATGACCGTAGCCGTTCCCACATCCTGAAGCCGTTTTGCCAGGACAGGGTCAGCATTGATGTAGGGCAACACAGTGAAGCCCTCTTTCACGAGAATCTCGGCGGCTGCCAATGTCTCAATCGGATCCGGCAGTAAATAGGTCGGGTCGGGATGTATCTCGAGCTTCACCCATTTCGGAAGCCCGGCGGAAACAGCCAAACGAGCGAGGCGGACGGCTTCGTCGGCATTCATTGCTCCGGAAGTGTTCGGCAGAAGCAAATACTTTTCCGAGTCGATGAACTGAAGAATGTTCGCGTATGGATCGTTTTCTCCGGACAAATCCGCCCTGCGAAGCGCAACTGTCACAATCTCCGTTCCTGATGCGGCGAGAGCATCGCGCATTACTTCATTTGAGGAGAACTTGCCTGTTCCCAACATCAGTCGGGACTGGAAAGAGCGATCTGCAATGTTCAGGGGATCTGGCATTGGACTGGATTGATAAAAATAAAAAACCTCTCCGCAATCAGTCGATCATCGGAGAGGCTTTTCAAGTGTGTATCGGTATATTTCAACCGCTCACAACAACAACCAAGCAATGAAACTTTGGGCTTTCGCCCAAAACTCAAGGGATTATAAGATAATCTGCCCGGTTGTCGATATTCTTTTTCACGTTTTTGCGAATCAGAATTGCAAATTACTTGTTTGCGAGAGAGTCGCGGATCTCGGTAAGAAGATCGATCTCGGATGGTCCTGGATCCTCTTCTGGTTCCTCTTCCTCCTTTTTCATTCCCTCAAGCACCTTCTTGATCACGATGAACACTGCGAGTGCCAGGAAGATGAAGCTGATGAATGCGGTAATAAAGTTACCCCAGGTCATCACAGCAACACCGGCCTCACGAGCTGCGTCTGCAGTTTCGTAAGTGGCTCCTTCAGCTGCATTGAGAAGGGTGTATCGCTCACTGAAGTCGATACCACCGGTAATCATGCCGATAAGAGGCATCATAATATCGTCTACCATTGACTTTACCACCGTTCCAAACGCTCCACCGATGATAATGCCGACGGCCATGTCGACGACGTTTCCTTTAAATGCGAATTCTTTGAATTCTTTTAACATGTGTAATTTAGTTTAATGTTTGCTTACTCAATTGGGGAGAGTGAGTTAGAGTGGAAGCGAAAAGTTGGAATCTGTCAATAACGTTAATTTCCCGATTATTCAGAAAGCCTAACGGTCTCGATCATTGCCTGACTCACCTCAGTTTTCTCCTGGTATTTTGAGACAGCACCTTTCACCGCGAGTACGGCCAATGCCAAAATCGCGAGAATGCTCACCAATAGAGCCACGTCATAAAGTTTGCCCGGCTTCAGTTTCTCGGGAAGGCGTTTGAAGCGAAACTGGATGGCGCCAACGATCACCAGCAGTAAAATCACGGAAGTAATCGCGCCGCCGATCAGAACCATCAGAACGGGTTCTTTAAAAAAGAAGAAAAGCACAGCCCAGAGAATCGGGAAAAACCACGCCAACGCTGCGATCGTCTTCTTGCGACTCTTTTCGTTGGAAAAGTCGATGAACCCACAAGCCCCAAACGCGTCTGAGAACAATCGGGTCCAACCAGCCAGCGCACTGAACAGGGTGGAAAACAGCACAAAAACGGCACCGATGGTGAAAACAGGCCCGGCCCAAGCGCCAACGGAGTCCGTATACATCCGCGAAAGGATGGTAATCGTCTCCATACCTTCCGGCATGAGGCTCTGACGGTGAAGAATGGCAGCGCCCAGGAGGTAAAAGGCGACGGTCATCAGCGTGTAGACCACCATGGCTAAGAACGCATCCCAATACATGACTTTCATCCATCCCTTGGCCCGCTTGTGCCAGGCCTCTGAGTCTTCGAACGGCCCCGTCTTTGCCGCATAGCCTTTTTCGAGGAGCCAGTAATTGTACATCATGATTTCGTCGCCACCGACGCCGGTGATTCCAAATGCTGCAATTGCGACCGCAACTACTTCAGGAGGCAATTTATCAAAAATTCGGAAGCCGCTGGCGAAATCAGGAAAAGTGATCGCGAAGTCGGTTGATTGAATTCCAATCAGGCAGGCCAAAGTGAAAAGGGTAAAAAGCCCCAGCATCCCGATCGAAAGGCGTTCGATCAGAGAATACATCCCGTTAAAAATCAGCAGGGACACAATCGGCGCCACCACTACCACCCAAAGCCAAACAGGAACGGAAGGCACCAGAATATTCAGAGCCAGTCCGACTCCACCAATGATTCCACCTACTTGCAGTGGCTTGATTGTCATCAACAGAAGCCATGTCCATACCGACCAGTTGCCTTTGCCGAAATGTGGCCCGGGAAATTTATTGAAGGCCTGAAACGTGGATTCTCCGGAGTGAATCGCATGACGTCCGTATTCGATCTGGACCATCACCTTCACCAGGCAGCTAACAATGATCACCCAAAGGGCAACAAACCCTGCCTTGGCGCCCAGCGCTGTGGTGGCAATCAACTCACCGGAACCCACAATGGAGGCAGAGAGAATCAAACCCGGTCCCAGGTATTTTAACATACCGGAAAATGTCCGTGGCGGTTCTTCAATAGTTTCAGCTGAGCGTTCGTACGGATTCATCGATTTACACAATTCAACAGGGTTAGGTCATCGACCTAACAGGGTATGGTCCAAGAGCTAACAGGGTTAGCTTGCTGTGGGAAGAAAAATTCTTCTGAACTCGGCAGAAGGCTCTATTTCTTCTTCTTTTGAGGCTTGAGGCGCGAAGAATATTCCGGGCGGTCAGCCCAATCGGAAAGGTAAGGCTGGTAACCGGCCTCATCAGTCCAGAAGCGACGCTCCGGCTGGTTTGGATCGACCTTTCCAGACGGGTAATCACTGCCTTTCACGGACTGCTCGACACTTTGGTTCCACTGGTCCCATTTTGCTGTCATCTTTTTCAAGAGGTCGGGCTTTGTTCCGGCCAAATTGTTTTCCTCTTTGAAGTCTTTGCTGAGATCGTAAAGCTCAGACTTACCTTCCTGGAGCAGGAATTTGAAGTTGTTGTCGATAATCACGCCTCGCTCATTGTGACGGAAACCAAGTGGGGATTCACGCTTGTCGATTTCCTTCTCAAAAAGCTGACGGATACTGATCCCATCGATCGGAGCAATCATGCTTTCTTCGCCCAGACCTGTGATCTCTGCAATAGTGGGAAACATATCAAAGGTCCCCGCGGGAAACTCTGTGATTCGCGCTTCAGTGATCACTGCCGGCCACTCAACAATGCCCGGCACGCGCAACCCGCCTTCGTACATGGTATTCTTCCAGCCGCGCAGCCCGCCCACGGTCTCAGGCCCAAAAGGGGAAAGCCCGCCATTATCGCTGCAAAACCAAATGATGGTGTTTTCTTCAATCCCCAATTCTCGAAGCCCTTTGCGCATCGCCCCAATGCTGCGGTCCATGGCGACAAGTTCTCCATATTGGTGTTGGAATTTCTCCGGTAAATCAGCAAATGGCTTTCGATCCTCGTCGCTGGCAACCATAGGGTCATGAGGCGTCCCATACCAAATTACGCTGAACGAGGGGCGCTCTTCTTTTGATTTCTCCGCGATAAACTTTAGAGCTTCATCGACGATAATCTCAGAGGAATCTCCGGTGAACTCTTCAAATTCACCCTCGCGACTCAGGATCGGGTCGCGATCAAAAAAGTTGGTTGTAGTCAGCCAGGTTTCAAAACCAAAGGCTCCCGGGTGGTGGGTATCATCGGAAAGCACGGGAACGCCGGGACCTCGCAAACCGTTCAGATGCCATTTACCAAAGTGACCGGTGGCATAGCCAATCTTTTGCAGCGCTTGAGCAATTGTTTTCTCCTGAAGCCGCAGAGGAAAACCATGTGTTTCCACTCCAGTGCGATCATTGGTGCGACCTGTCAGAACCGTGGCGCGGGTAGGGGAGCAGTTAGATGCACCAGCATAAAAGCGATCGAACCGCAGACCGTTCGCTGCCATGGCATCAAGGTGTGGGGTTTTCAGGTGAGGGTGGTTCCGATAACCAACCTGCCCCCAACCCTGATCATCTGACATGATGAAAACGATATTTGGGCGACTCAAATCCGGGGCCGCATCCGCTTCCAGAGTGAGGAGAAAGGAAAGTCCGAGAAAAATCAAAAAAGCTCGCATGTGCGAGACTGTTGCCGAAAGGCAGCCCGGCTTCAAGAGAGGACTACAAAAGCGCCTCAACCGGATATCCGTCACTAATTTTGATCGGACGATTGGTCGGTGTGACGAATTCGTGCTCGGTGTCGATATCAAAGGCCGTGTAGATCGTCGAGTGAAGATCCGCCACCGTCACTGGCTTGCCGGGCTTTTTACTTTTGCCTTCAGGATCCGTTTCCCCAATTACCTGACCGCTGCGCAAACCTCCACCGCCTATCAAAACGCTGAATCCATGTGGCCAGTGGTCCCGGCCATTGGCTGGATTCAGTTTGGGGGTGCGGCCGAATTCGGTAGCACAGAGAACAATCGTCGAATCGTATAGGTCCCGTTTCTTCAATTCATGAAACAGGTTCGCTAGAGCTGGGTCCAGTTCTTTGATTCGCTTCTGCTGATTCTCTGCATTGTTTGCATGGGTATCCCATCCACCAAGGCTTACCTCAACACAGCGAACCCCGGACTCCACCAGTCGAATCGCAGCCAGGCAGCCCCGGCCAAATCTAGTGTCGCCAAACGACTTAACGGTCGAGCTCGATTCGTTCTTGATATCAAATGCCTGCAGCTGTTCGGAGCTCATCATCTGCAGGGCTTTTTGAGTATTGATCTGGTGAAGGGTTCGTTTTTGATCGAGATCAGGAATTCGCCCGGCAGCGAAACCTTTTTCCAATAACTTCAAAGAAGCGAGACGATCCTTTTGCCGCTTCTCACCAACCTTGCTGGAGATACCCGGGACAGGTTGCAATGGGTCTCCCATTTGAAACGGGTCAAAGTTGGCTCCCAAATATCCTCCTCGGGTCGGGAAGCTTCCGGGCATAATGGATATATGAGCTGGAATATCGATACCGCTGAGTGGTCGCTCATGGCACAAAACTGAACCAATCGATGGATGAAACAGTCCGGGCACTGGGCGGTATCCCGAATTCATGTTGTAGGTCGCACGGGAATGGTCACCTTCTTTGCTCACCATCGAGCGAATCACAGAAAAGTTTTCCGCTGCAGCAGCGGTTTGTTCGAGTCCTGTTCCAAATTGGGCGCCTTTGATTGCCGTCTCAATGGCAGCGCCACCATAGCTGATCTCTTTTCCCGGATGTGGATCAAATGTTTCTAGCTGGCTGGCGCCACCCTTCAACCACACCACAATCAAACTCTTCGGGATCCGTGTGGTAAGGTTCTTTTGCTTATCCGCCTGAGCGGCAAGGGCATTCCCAAGAGGAGTCAGCCATGGTAGGCCGGTGAAAATGCCAGTCTGCAAGACTTGCCGCCGATTGAAATCAAAATTCATCTGTTCCACGAAAACTCGGTTGAATTGATCAAAGCCCAATACAGGTCGGACAGAACTTGCTGCCTTTGTTCTTTCCCGGCATTCTCATATAACTCGACAAAGTGGTTTTTTTCTTCCTCCGAAGGCTGGCGGGTGAGGACGGTGAGAAACGCATTGGATATCGCGGTAACTGCATCCGGAGCGTGCATGGCGATTCTTGTCGAGCTGTTCTGAAATGGATTGGGTTTGATTCTTTCTTCGATCATTTTGCTGTTCATCAACAGAAGACGTTGCGGAATCGTTCCCGGAGACAGTTGCAGTTCCTCTTCCCCCTGATCACCGAACTGTTTAACAAAATTGCGAACCTCGGCGGAGCGCCGCAATTTGTTGATGATGTGCGACTCTTCATCCAGGGCTGCAAGGCTAGAAGTTTGAATCACGGAGCCAATGACTTGCTCAGGCCGCAAAGGAGTAACGGGAAACGCTGCCCAGTTTTCTTCCTGATCCTCCGAGATGCTTTCTTCACTTTTGCTTGAGCGAAGAAATGGAGCGGAGTTGGCGATCAAATAATACAAATGATGAAGGTCGAACCCGCTGGCGATAAACTCATCGGTTAGGATCTCCATTCCCGGCGGATATGGCCCTTCCAATGGTATGTCGTTGACTGGATCGATCAGAGGTTTGCCGAGCAGTAAAGCCCAGGCCCGATTGACCATTGCTCGGGCAAAAGCTTTATTTTCGCTGTGCGTTACCCAAACCGCCAAACGTTCGCGCAGATTTCCGTCTTCGGGAAGAAGCTCTTCTTGAAATGGCGCAGCAGGCTGAACAGGGGAAGCTTCTTTGTCGCGGACAAACCGGGTTTCGTAATTAATCTTCTCGTTCTCTCTGACGCCCGTCAGCGACATCTCGCTTTGCGAGTAGAAAGCGGCAAGTCCATGAAAGTGAGTTTGTTTCCAGTGGTCACCAAACATGTCATCGTGACACTGCATACAATCCAGGCTTACACCGAGAAATGCACGACTCGTCCGCGCGGCGAGTTTCACTTCGTCCGGTCCATTTTTATTATTGTTCTGGTCGATGGAAACAGTGATGAAATTCGCCTCGGGTTGACTCGTCCAAATGCCCTCGGCGCTGATCATGTCGCGAACCATTTCATCGTAGGGACGATTGATGAGAAGCTGCTCGGATAACCAATTCACCATGCGACGGCGTCGGTAGACTAGAAACGGACCTGTTTCGACACCGACATACACACGAGCCAGCCTCTCGGCCATGTAGTTGGCGTAACGTTCGTCGCCGGTGAGCTGATTCAGCCAAACAGAAACTTTTCCTGAGGGTTCACAGTCCGTGTTATTGAGGCGCTTCAATTCGCTCAAAGAAGGAACCGCCCCGGTCAATGACAATGAGAGGCGTCGAACCAATGTTTCCGCCGAAGCCGGAGGCAACGGTTTGATTCCTTTCGATTTCCAATGCTCGGCAAATTCAGCATTAATTTTGGAAATCGCATCCGCGGAATGTCGATCTGGAATCGGGAACCCCTGCGTAAAGTCCCGTTTATTCAAAAATCGGGAGCTCGTAAATGCTAGTGCGATAAAAAGAGCCAGCAGGACGAGAAAACAAACAAGAAATCGTTTCACAGAGCCTTCCATCCCGGAAATACTACTAGCACAAAACAGACGCATCGGCAAAAGTTGCGGTTACATGGCAAAGGTTCGTCTGGATCAATTAATCTTCGATCGAGGGCTGTGCGATTCCCGGGAAATGGCGAAGCGATTGGTGCTAGCCGGGGAGGTGCAGGTGGAGGGATTGCATGGCAATCTAAAGCCCGGTCAAAAAATCGCGGATGATCTGGAAATCGAAGTGAAGTCACGGCCGCGCTATGTGGGACGGGGCGGCCTCAAAATGGAAGGCGCACTGAAGTCTTTTCCGATTGATCCCTCCGGAAGGGTTGCTCTCGATGCGGGGGCTTCGACCGGTGGATTTACCGACTGCCTGTTGCAACAGGGAGCGAGCAAAGTCTACGCCTTTGACGTCGGAACGAATCAGTTAGCCTGGAAACTGCGAAATGACGAAAGGGTCATTTCACGCGAAGGTTTTAACATTCGGCATATGACTCCGGATGATATTCCTGAGCAGGTTGATCTGGTCGTCATCGACGTGTCTTTCATTTCACTCACGCTAATTTTGCCTCCTGTTTTTTCGGTGTTACAGGAAGAGGGAAATGTCATCTGTTTGATAAAGCCTCAGTTTGAACTGAAAAGAGATCAAGTCGGCAAAGGGGGCATTGTCCGGGAGCCTGAATTGCATCAGGAGGCCGTCACAAAAATTCAGACTTTCGTAGAAAGCGATCTACAAAAATGCTGGAAGGACGTCGTGGAATCGCCTATCAATGGCACCGACGGTAACGTTGAATTTCTTGCATGGCTACGTCATTAAAAATGCCAACGGTCGGAATAATCGCCAATCCAAAAAAGGAAGGTGGTCGCCGATTGCTTCGAGAACTGCTCGATCAATTCGAGCAGAAAGGGGTGAGCGTTTGCCTCGAGGAAACAACAGCATCGCTAATTGACCGTTCGGATGGAGTCGGCCTCTCGCAACTCAACGATGAAGTCGATCTTCTCGTCGTATTGGGAGGTGACGGAACGATTCTTTGGGTCGTCAGGCAACTGGAGGGGCGAATCAAGCCGGTCGCGGCAATCAATGTTGGAACACTTGGCTTTCTAACCTGTGGCACGGCAGACGATAGCGGCGATCTGGTAGAGGCAATTGCAAACGGCCGATACAAGGTCAGTGAACGAGTCGGGATATCTTGCAAACTGCATCAGCAGGGGGTGGAAACCGGTTCCTTCTTTGCATTGAATGAAGTCACGCTCAGTCGCGCAAACACTTCACGGGTGATTCATGTGGAAGCGGTGATTGATGGCCAGTTTGCCAATCGCTACACCGGCGATGGTGTTTTGTTAGCAACCCCAACCGGATCAACAGCCTATTCACTCTCAGCGGGTGGTCCTTTAGTGGAACCAGGTTCAACGGTGTTTATTCTTACTCCGATTTGCCCTCATACTCTCGCGAATCGCCCGCTTGTTTTATCGGCCAAAAGTAAGGTCTCTTTGCAGATCCCAGAACAGCGCGACGATTTAGCGATGATGATCGACGGTCAGTTGGTTGCCAATTTGGACGGCCGAGCGACCATCGAAATTGAAAGAACTCCAAACAGCATTCAGCTGATTTTTCTGGAGTCGCAAAACTTCTTCGGCACCCTTCATCAAAAGCTTGGGTGGACGGGAAGTTCTATCCGGAATTCGGAATAGCAGACAGCGAGTTTTTTTCTTGGCGTACGCGTGCATTTCATTCACCCTAATGAAGTGTCAAGCTTGTCACTTATGAGGGGGATATTTGTTCTTGTTTGCTTTTTTCTGTGCCCGTTGGGCTATGCCAACGACCTCAACCAAAATGCAAAACACGTAGCGAAACTGCTCAGTAACCCGTCATTTAATCCGCAGGGGAAGCAGGAGGATATTAAAGGTGTCGCGAATCGTTTGACCGAGCTTATGGTGATTCTTCAGCGGACTGAGGTGAATAGCCATACTTCGGCCCGTTCCTTGATCGAAAAGGCATACTCTTTCCGTGAGAACGATATTGGTGCCTATCAGGCTTCAATTGCCGTTGG
The DNA here is from genome assembly GCA_020629815.1 of Verrucomicrobiota bacterium. GTDB lineage: Bacteria > Verrucomicrobiota > Verrucomicrobiia > Verrucomicrobiales > DEV007 > Arctic95D-9. The sequence continues at coordinate 4,374 of JAHDCN010000046.1, read as the reverse complement.
TTCCATCATGGATGCCTGGGAGTCTGCTCGCGGAAATGGTGCCTTTGCTTCGAATCATCAACTGCGTACATCAGGCACTGCCGGGCGGGGAGATGGTGAGCTGATGATGTTTGAATACATTGTGCCGCCTTCGTTGGCACCCGAATATTCTCAATTCGTGGGGAACCTCCGTTATATCCGAAAAGATCAAAAGCGGGAGATTCCCGCTGAAGGAAAAATCGTTCTTTCCGAAAGAGAGAAAGCCCATTGGCAGCAAATGGATCGAATGAAGAGTGAGTTTTTGACTCGTAGAAAACTCAAGCAGATTGAGAACCCGAAAGTTCCGCTAAATCGAATGGCTCGAACCGCCGAGCAAGAGCAGGCCCTCTTTGCAAAAGCGAAAGAAGAGGCGGGTGATCTTATCAATCGTACGCCAAAAATCAGGATCAACGCCAGAGTAGGCGCGACCCCGACCAAGAGGAACAAGCAACGATATCGGATTGATATGGAGATCAGCAATTTGGCGCGTCATCCTACCGAGGTGAAGATTGATACTTCAATTATCGGGTATAC
>JAHDCN010000046.1:0-3722 GCA_020629815.1 Verrucomicrobiota bacterium | reverse complement strand
GCAGCCTCCAGCCCAATATCACATTGAGCCTCTTCGCTTTTCAGCCATTTGTGGCGAAGGACTTCTTCGCGTTCCGCAAGAAATTCGCGGTAGGCACTCGATTTCGTTTTTCGTTGTGTTTCGGACATGAGGAGACCGCCTAATATACGGGCGTTCCAGCGGAATCCCATGTGAAACCAAAACTTTTTGCAACCGTCGCAGCGATATCTGCGAAGGTGTTTCGGCCACCAAGATTTTTCGAGGCCTCGTCAAAACCGGAAATCAACAAAGGAACCTTTTCCCGGGTATGGTCAGTGCCGGACCACGTTGGGTCGTTTCCGTGGTCAGCTGTGATGATGGTGTGATCAAATTTGGTTTCGGAATTCGCAATAAAGCTTGCAAGCCACTGGTCAAACTCCTCCAGGCAACGAGCGTAGCCCGCAGGGTCACGTCGATGCCCATAGAGCATGTCAAAGTCTACCAGATTAGCAAAGATCAACTGATCACCGGATGCTTTCTCTTTGCTGAGAGAATCGATCTGTGACATCCCGTCTCGATTGGAACCGGTTGGATACGCGCGGCTGATTCCCTGATTTGCAAAGATGTCAGCAATCTTGCCGATACTGACCACCTCCACATTTTGCTCGGTAAGAAGAGTCAGAAGATTAGGCGGAGGGATCATCGAAAAATCGTGCCGATTCTTGGTCCGCATAAAGTTACCGACCTCACCCGAAAAGGGGCGAGCTATCACCCTGCCAATTTTTTCTGTATCGGCTATCGCACGACAAGACCGACAAATATCGTAGAGCCTTTCGAGCGGCACTACATCTTCATGGGCGGCAATCTGTAAAACGGAATCCGCACTGGTATACAAAATTGGGTGTCCGGTTGCGACGTGCTCTTCTCCCAGTTCCTCCAAGATTACCGTTCCCGACTGCGCATAATTTCCGAGAAATTGGCAATCCGCAGCCGCTTCGAGCTGCTCGACCAAAGCATCAGGGAACTTTGGAAAAACGGAAAAAGGCTCTGTTAGTGGGGTTCCTGCAATTTCCCAGTGTCCGGTCGTTGTGTCTTTCCCAATCGATTGCTCAGACATAGCCCCGAAACTCCATTCAGGCTCGAAATCCGGCAGCGGCCGGGCCGCAGCAATCGCCTCGCAATGCAACAATCCGCATCTTTCCAGAGCGGGCAGTTTCAACCCTTTCACTTTGTCGCGGATATGCCCCACGGTATTTGCCCCATCGTCTCCAAACTCATCAGCATCAGGGGCGTGGCCGATGCCGACAGAATCCAGGACGATCAGTAGAATACGCATTTCGAGATTTGCTAACCAGTTAATGAGAAGGCTTGCGTGAAGCGATCCAAAACAGAAAACCACTCATATAGAGAAATAGAATCCATTCCCAAAGTGGTGTCGAGCAAATCCCTTCACCCGGCCACGAAGAGAGGTTCGAATTTCGGCTGACTTTCCATTCCCAATAGAAAAGGCAACACACACAGCTAACCGCAAGAAACCCGAAGAACAAAAACGGCCCCTGCCAAGGCCAGGCTTTCAATCCAGATCGGCGCAGGGCAATACTGTCGATTGTAAAAGGAAAGACCGCGAGAACAATGCCGAGAACCGCAATATCAGTGTGCAGCTCTCCTACAGGTTTCCCTCTCCACAACCATTCCTTCGAGTCCGGAATCCAAACGCTGGCCAAAAGCAAAGTAAACACGGCAAAATACAGGAAGGTCGCAATCGCAAACAGTCGGGGCGAAAGTCCAGAGAGTTGTCCGTGCCGTTTAAGGACCAGAATCCCAAATACAATCAAAGCCGAGCTCATTCCGAATTGATAGAATCGGAAGCCTTCCGGGTTTCGATGGGCATCCGGAGATCCCAGATACGAGATGGTGCTCGTCATGATGGAAAAATGATTCTCAACGGGATAGCGATAGAATGCCATGGCAAATCCAAAGAGGGCGATCGCAATCAGCAGCCAAAAAACCCAGTATGCTCCTTTTGAATGCATAGACTTTCGGTCGAAAAGATGGGTTATTTCGTTACCAATCCAAATCCACGGGGTTACAATCTACCATGAAAATCCTGTTTCTCCTTTTTTCGATTGGCATTTTGATCAGCAGCTCAGCGCAGGCCGACGAGGCGCGCATCAATGAATGGCTGAAGGGGGACAAGGATAACGATGGTGCGCTTAGCAAGAGCGAGACCTCCGGCCTAATGACGCGCGCTTTTGATCGGGTGGATGCCAATAAAGACGGGAAGCTCGACCGCGAAGAATTAACCCGGCTGGCTCAGCTTGTTTCCGGAATGCAGAAGGGCGGCAGCACGGCGAAATCCAATGACAAAGTCGAAGTGCGAAAAGATCAAGTCTATCGCGAAGGCCACGAGCGTTGGAAGCTGGATGTGTATCTCCCAAAAGGTGATTCGCCCGAGGGCGGACGTCCCGGGATCGTTTTTGTTCATGGTGGCGGATGGAAAACCGGCAGCAAAGATGGTGGCATGTGGTCCATGCTTCCGATGAGTTATGCGGAAAAGGGCTATGTCTGTATTTCGGTGAACTATCGTCTGATCGGTAATGGAAAGGGAATTACCCAGTGCGTTCATGACGTGAAAAACTCCGTCCGTTGGTTTCGGGCAAATTCGGAGGAACTGGGACTCGATCCAGATCGGATTGGGGCTTTCGGGATTTCTGCAGGAGGACACCTGGTTTCGATGCTGGGGTTAGTGAAAAAGGAGCACGAGCTCGAGGGCGACGGAACTCATCTCGATCAATCTTCGATGGTGCAATCCGTGTGCGCAGTGGTGGCACCATCCAATTTTCTCAGCTGGGGAGGCCGCTCGTTTTCCAACCAGGGAGCGTTGGGAACAGATGCTTCCAGTTTTCAGGAACGCGCCAGGATAATCTCACCGGTAACGTATGCGGCGAAGGACGCCCCGCCGTTTTTTCTGATCTACGCCAAAGACGACAGGCTGGTTCCTTTTGATCAGTGTGAAGCCTTTGATAAGGCGCTGAAAAAAGCTGAGGCGAAGGATGTAAAGCTCATGACCTTCGAAGACGGCGGTCACGGTGTCTTTGGCACCAAGAGAGCAGAGACGTATCCTGCTGTCGAAGCGTTCTTTGAGCGGACGTTGAAGACGGATTAAAAACAACCAATCTCTAACAGAACCCAGGTTTTCGATTTGTTTGTCGTGAGGTAAGCGAACCAGTTAGAATCTGGATTTTCTCTTCTTTTGAATCTAACGGGCCAATCCCACGAGCTGAATGCGGGCACGCCTTTGAGATTTTCAGGAACGTGCCAGGACTCTTTGTATCTTTGGTCTTGGTGGAGTTCAAATTTCATTTCTTTGAGTAGCCGTTCCGTATCCTCTGGCGTGGTGTTGAAAAAATACGCGTCAAAATAGTCGGTAAATCCTCCGCCGCTGAAAGAACATTCCAGATCAGTCGCATTCGAGGGGAAAGCTGTACCAGTGAAGCGCTGAAATCGATTTTCAGGCGTAAGGGGATTGGTAAAAATAGTGCCAAGCATTGAAATTCCGAGAAGGATTGAGGGAACGCAAATCAAGAGCCCCTGAAACTTCTTCCATTTCCGCCATCGATAAATGCTCACAACTAAAAGCCCCCACGGAAGCAAAAACATGCACCAAAACGCTGCACCAATCGTTGTTGCTCCGAAAAGACCGCTTTGAAAACCAGCCCAACGATCAGACCACTGAAACGCCTGCGATAGGGCATACGCTGCCG
>JAHDCN010000045.1 GCA_020629815.1 Verrucomicrobiota bacterium | reverse complement strand
GTAGCAGCGATGGAAGCTGAAGCAGCCGAAGCCGAGCGTCTGATCGATGAATCGCTTCGCATCACAACGAAGATTGAGTCGATTCGAAAATCCGACTTTCCCGCCATCACAAAGAATGTGAATTCGCTGGAGGAAAGCAATGTGCAAACCAGGTGGATCGACACCGAATTGGAAGCTCTGGTCGCAGACTCCGAGCAAATCTCGGCTCTCGGTATAAGTCGCCCCATCCTGGAAGACTGGATTCTTTTCGAGGACAATATGACCCGTCTGGGGGGCAGAATTACCGCTGCAACCCGAATTGCGAAGCATGTTCGTCAACCTCTTCAGCAAGCTATCGAGAAAGAGCAGCAGGAAATCCACCGGGCACGTACGCAGCTGGCGGCCAAACTTCAGCTACCCGAATCCGAAATTCTCACGGAAGCGGGCTTATCTCCCGATGACCATGTTGGCGACGCGTCCCGACAAGCTGAGTTGGCTATCTCCGCATTGAATCATGGTAACACCACTGCCGCAGAATCTGCCGTGGAGGAAGCGGAGCTCCATTTGGATGAATCCTCTGAGCTTATTCGGATCAGTTTGGAGGAGCTGGACCGCCACGGACCGGATTTGGCCACCCATCAAAGCCGGGATCAGGAACTACAACGCAAAGTGCCTGAGGCAGCCGAGGTTCTGCATCACATTGAAGCGAACTACAGTCCCTCGGTGGTTCTTTTCTCGGAACGGTTCGGAGAAAAAATCACAGGCCAGCAATCAATTTCCCCCTGCATTTCTCTCGCGAACGAAAGCATCGAACAAGCGCAGCAATCCTTGCGCGATTCGGTCGAAAATTTCTCCACCGGAAGGCTCATCTCATCCCGGGCACAGATGGAGAAGGCTAATAACGAATTAGGTTTCGCCGAGCATCAGTTGGAGCTGATTCACCGACACCATGCCGACTTGCAACATGCAGAGGAAAACAATGATCAATCACTGCGGGAACTGCGGGCCTTTCACCATGATCTGAATGCGGTAGTCGAAGATTTCCGCACCCGGGAAGGGACGATTCGCGCTCACCAGGACGCTGGTAGGTCCCTGCAAACTCTAGAAACGGAGATCAACGAAACGCGTCCCAATCCTTTTGCCGTCATGTATGGCATGGACGACCAACGCAAAACTCTAAATGCGGTGAAAAGTGGTGCCGACGGAGACTGGGAGCTTCACAGCCTGGCAAACGAGGAGATTGAGGAAGCCATTACTGCGCTTCGTCTTTGCGATCAAAGAGCCAATGAAGCACGAAACGATGGTATCACAGACAGCCGCCTGCTAACCAGGGCTCTGCGTCATCACGATGATCTGGTTCATCGCACGCGTGAACTCAAAACCCAAATCGAGATTGCCCACAACAACTGGGACGCCGTTTATCATCAGGCGACCGACCTGGCAGGTGACATCGGCAAAGTTCGAGCGACGATAGAAAGTGAACTCTCCGCAGCTCGATCTGCAGTCTCTGAGATTGACGAAGCAGCCCGGGCTATCTCACGGTTGAATCGCTGGCGCAGCCGATTTGGAGTTCTTCCGGACCGTGATGCGGGCAGAAACGAATGGAGCCACGCCAATGACGCACTCAGCGGCGGAGATTACAGCCAGGCAAGAAAATCGGCCATCGCTGCACAGGCTCAGGCAAAGCTGGCGCTGAATCGTGCAGAAAGCCGCGAACGAAGTGAGCGCCGCGCCTACGAAGCCAGACAAAGGCGGGCCCGGGAAGCAGCCCTTCGTTCTTCGAGAAGTTCCTCTTCTACCTTTGGCAGTAGCAGGTCGGGCTCAGGCTTTTCAAGCTCGAGCTTCGGCAGCAGCAGCTCGAGTTCTTCGTCCTCCGGATTCTCACGGTCCGGCTGGTAAAACGAATAGGATATACCTCCCTTTACCCGGGGATAAAGGGAGGAACAAAATCCAGTGTATTTCCTAGTCTTCTAGGAAAGCTCGAAGCGGTCGGCATCCATGACTTTGTGCCAGGCAGCAACAAAATCATTCACCAGACGGGCTTCGCCATCTTCACATCCGTAGACCTCAGCAATGGCCCGAAGTTGTGAATTGGATCCAAAGACCAGGTCGGCGGAACTTGCCTGCCACTTCACATCTCCAGAAGAGTCGCGACCTTCGAACAGGAACTCGCATTTATCTGACTGATTCCACTTGGTATTCAGATCCAACAGATTGGTGAAGAAGTCATTGGTCAATGTCTCTGGCTTGTCTGTGAACACACCAAACGGAGTCTGTCCCGTATTCGCATTCAAGACGCGCATACCACCAACCAGCGCAGTCATTTCCGACATCGTCAGGTTAAGCAAAACAGCTTTATCAATCAGCAGTTCTTCGATCGGACGAGTAACGGCCGGGTTGATGAAGTTACGGAAGCCGTCGGCATGTGGCTCGAGGACTTCAAATGATTCAGCGTCAGTCTGTGCTTCCGTGGCATCGGTTCGACCGGGAGTGAACGGCACCTCAACCTGATGCCCTGCCGCGCCAGCAGCCGCTTCGATCGCTGCGCATCCACCCAGGACAATCAAGTCCGCCAAAGACACTGTCTTACCACAACTGCCCTGAATTTCTTCCAGCTTAGACAGAACCGTATTCAGAGTTCCGGGATCATTCGCCGCCCACTGGTTTTGTGGAGCCAATCGAATTCGAGCTCCATTCGCTCCGCCGCGTTTGTCGGTATTCCGGAAGGTTGAAGCAGAAGCCCATGCAGTTGAGACCAATTGACCAATCGATACACCGGAATCAAGAATCTGTTGCTTCAGTTCCTTGATATCAGCCGCATCGATCAAATCGTGATCAACTGCAGGCACTGGATCCTGCCAGATCAGCTCTTCCGCTGGGGCAAGAGACCCAACGTAGCGGGTACTTGGTCCCATATCCCGGTGAGTCAGCTTGAACCACGCGCGAGCAAAGGCATCGGCGAACTGGTCAGGGTTCTCGTGGAAACGTTTCGAAATCGGCCCATATACTGGATCTTCACGCAAGGCGATATCCGTAGTGAACATCATTGGTGCATGAGATTTGTCGGCATCATGCGCATCAGGAACGGTACCTGCCCCTGTATCGCCCACTGGCTTCCACTGCGCTGCTCCGGCAGGGCTCTTGGTTAGCTCCCAATCGTAACCGAAAAGGTTTTCAAAGTATCCGTTGTCCCACTTAGCCGGCTCACTTGTCCACGCTCCCTCAAGTCCACTGGTGATGGTGTCGCCTGCGTTGCCGGTTCCATAAGTGCTGGTCCAGCCAAGCCCCTGCTCTTCTATTGATGCTCCTTCCGGCTCAGGCCCCATGTAGCCCTCGGGATTCGCTGCACCGTGTGCTTTACCAAAGGTGTGACCACCCGCAATCAAAGCAACGGTTTCTTCGTCGTTCATCGCCATACGGGCGAAGGTTTCCCGGATATCACGGGCTGCTGCGTTTGGATCCGGATTGCCGTTGGGGCCTTCAGGATTCACATAAATCAATCCCATTTGCACCGCCGCCAGAGGATTCTCTAGGTCGCGGTCGCCGCTGTAGCGTTCATCTCCCAACCACTCAGCTTCTGCACCCCAGTAAACATCGCGCTCCGGCTCCCAAACATCTTCCCGACCTCCGGAAAAACCGAACGTTTTAAAACCCATTGATTCCAGCGCGCAGTTACCGGTGAAGACCATCAAGTCCGCCCAGGAAAGCTTTGCACCATATTTTTGTTTTACCGGCCAAAGCAAACGACGTGCTTTATCCAGGTTGGTGTTATCGGGCCAGCTGTTGAGCGGGGCAAATCGAAGCGATCCGGAACCTGAACCTCCGCGTCCATCAAAAGTCCGATAGGTACCGGCACTGTGCCAGGCCATCCGGATCATAAACGGTCCGTAGTGACCGTAGTCCGCCGGCCACCAGTCCTGAGAAGTGGTCATCACTGCTTCAATATCTTTTTGCAGCTCTGCCAAGTCGATTTTTTCAAACTCTTTTGCGTAGTCGAAGTCCGACTCCATCGGATTCGGCGCCGGCATTACGTTCAGATTTAGTTGCTCCGGCCACCACTCACGATTGGCTTCGTGACCAACGGTCTGTGTGCTGGTTCCGCCGAAAAACGGACATTTACTGATATCTCCTTTATGTACTGTCATGATAAAAATTACTTCCTGTTTGCACGAAGGTTTTCGCACCTTGAAGCGACGGTAGTCAAAAGAAAACGCCGCGCCAATGCGTTGCTGTCATAGTTACGATGCGTGCCCGGCATCGGTAACTATCATCGCTCCACCGAAATAAGGCAGAGCGATCAGGTCACCTCGCGAACGACAATCCGACTGCCTTCGTGCTTGATCACCTCGATAGGCTTCCCCTTCTCGACGAACTCGCCATCGGTGATCACATCGAGATACTTTTCCGGGAAATCCCCTTTGCCGGCCGGTCTCAAATCGGTTGACGATTTCCCTTTCCAACCAACGTAATCAATCTGCTCTTCACCTGAAGATCCGCCAGACAAAGACGCTCCTCCGGCGATTTCTTCATTCAAGATCAGCACGCTGCCAGCCTTCGTTTCCGGAAGGTAGCGAAGCAAAAGAAAAATCAGCACCAACGATCCCACTAATCCAATCGCGAGCACCAATAGTGAACTGCCGAACAGATCAACCCACCCGGTCGAATTCGGGAGCCCTTTCCACTTCCAGGTAAAGTCCACGCGATCAACCATTGCCAGCCCAAGCGAAACCACCACCAAAACAGCGCCAATGGCTCCGGGCAGAATCGCACCGGGAAACACAAACACCTCTACCGCGATCAAGATTAATCCGATCGCCAGTAAAACCGCCAATTCATAACCAGCCAAATTACCGGCGACATAGTTGCCGAAGAAGAACAATCCAAAGGCAGCCACACTGACCAGCCCGGGCACTCCAAATCCGGGACTGTTTAGTTCTGCATAGGCAGCAGCAATCCCAATCATAATGAAGAGGAAAGAAAACTTCTGCACCCAGTGAGCAAATGATTCCATGCCCAGCGGCTCGGCACTGACCTTCTCCCCTTTCAGGTTCTCCTGAGCAATCAGATCATCAACATCCGAGGCAACGCCTTTTGCCAGGACCGGCTTACCGTTAATTTTCTCTGTCGCCTGAATCGTATTCAGATTCAAAACCGAACCACTCTCGTGCACCACGACTCCATCAATTTTCACCTCTTTCTTACGGGTGACAAAGGCCTCAGCAACATCGGGATTGTGCCCTTTGATCTCCGCAACATTACGAACCGTGGCAATCGCCATCTGGGTGACTTTGTCTTCCATTGCTTCCGGAAGATCCTGACCTCCTCCCATGATCACCAAAGCTGATCCGATCGACGCTGCCGGACGCATGTAGATATGATCGGTCCCCACCGCAATAATCGCCCCGGCGGATTCCGCCCTCGTATTAACGAAAGTGTAGGTGGGGTAACTCAAACCCTGCAAACTATTCAGCACCAGCCCCTTGGTCTGCCAGGCATATCCACCCGGAGTATCCATGTCGAAAACTACTGCTTTGGCGCCCTCAAGTTCCGCCTTTTTCAATGTGCGATCCATAAACTCGAATCGCGACTTTCCAGAGGCCAGTGCATCCTCTCCGACTTTCAGCACCACAATCTTATCTGAGTAGTCGCCTTTGTCTTTGCGGGAAAACAAACCGTCTCCCTTGCTCTTTGCCTTCTCCTTGTCGGAAGCCTTGGCACCGGATTTTTGCGAGAGCGCTTCCCGGTTCTTTTTCTCGACATAATCACCCGGACTAATTCTCTGGAAATCTTTTCCAAGGCCTTCCTGATTCAGGATATCCTCCAAAGACTCGCTGATCCCTTTTGCCAACAGAGGCTGCCCCTCGATTTTCTCGGCGGCTTCTTCCGCGGTCAATGTCAGCACATCCCCCTTTTCGGAAATCAGACGCTCACCAATCTTCACTTCCACATCTCCATCAATAAAAGCTTCCGCTATTTCGACCCGATACCCATTCGCTTTTGCGAGGCTTCGAGCTCTGGCTTTCAGAATGGAAAGCGCGGGCGACGACGCCCCGGATTTTTCGTCCTCCTTTTCACTTTTCGGATCTGCAATAATCGCCCCACCAATGATCCCGGAGCGGGACAAATAAATCGAATCACAGGCCAACGGCAATAAGGCCCCGGCCCCAGTTGCCGAAGGGTTCACGAAAGCGACGGTCGGGAGAGGCACGTCGGAAAGGACATCCAGCCAACGCTCCTGCGCGTCCGCTGAAGCAGCTCGACGAACATTGAACTCAAATACGATTGCGTTCGCCTCCTCGGTTCCTGCATCTTCGATCAGCCGCTGCAAATCCCGGAGCGTTTTATTTTCCTCCAGTGAATCAGAACGAACCGGAACTACGATCACCTTCCCGGCCAAAGACGATTTCTCTGATTCCTGCGCTGCCAAAGACAGGCCGAAAAAAGAAATCGCGGCACAAAAAACCAGCGCGAGACGCGCAATCAATCCACTCCTCATAATGGCAACCTAGCCCCTCCGCTTCTGCACGCAACTGCTCACCAGCTATGCTTTCTTCGGCAGCAGCCAAATGTTGCGAAATGCAGTCGGATTACCGTGTCCCTGGAAATTGATAATACCTTCCGGTTTTTCCGGACGTTTTCCACCAGCTCCCGTTCCCTGCTCAAATTCCACATCATCGTGAATCAAAACTCCGTTGTGACGGACGGTGATCCGGGCGTTCGCGGTCTTCTTCCCATCACCATCAAACCGGGGCGCAGTGAAATCGATATCGTAGGTCTGCCAGGTCAGCGGTGGCAGCGCCATGGGAACATCTGCGGTCTTCTTTTTGTAAAAACAACCGCACCATTGGGTATTGAGAGATTCCGGCTTGATCGCATTATTCTCCGAATCGAAGTCGAGGCCAAAGGTGTCCAGCACCTGAATCTCGTAGTTGTTGAAAATGTAGACTCCACTGTTTCCTCTGTCCTGACTACTGGGCTTGCGCGCAGGTTTGTAGGGCAAGCGAAACTCCACATGAAGTTGGAAATCCTGAAAGGGTTTGGTAGTCGCACTTCCAGCCCACAATAAACCGTCAGAAATCTCGCCATCCACATACTCAGTCTTCTCGCCGTTGAAAATGACCACAGCGCCTTCCGGAGCTTTCTTGCCAAGGGTCGGGCTTTTTCTCGTCACCTTCTTAGCGCCTTCAGTCAGCTTCTTGACTTCTGAACCGGAAAGGACTTTGGACTGCAGATCTTTCTGGTCCCACGATTCGCCGGGGAGTCCCCCTTGATAAGTGAGAACCAGAAACTCGTCGTTGTCCATCGCAGCAACCTGCATCGCCTGTTCCCCTTTGGTGTATTCCCCCTGCAAAGCAAACCCCGGATGTTCTTTCGCTGCCTTTTCAGGATCAGTCCAAACTGCCACATCTGATTTCTTTTTCTCCGCAAACACAACAGTAGTCAGGAGGATAGCAGGAACAATCAATCGAAGGATTTTCATAAATAATGGCCAATCATAACGACGCTCCTTCCGAAAAGCAATCATGCCTCGAACCGAAAAAACGTTACAAAAAAACGCCCGACTCTTTCGAGCCGGGCGTTTCGCAAAAGATAAAAATCTTTACGTCAGAAATAGCGTTAGCTGACTTCTGCGATAGTCCTGGATACGCGAGATACGATCTTGTATGGGTCGCCCTGTGAGTTAGGACGACGATCTTCGAGGTATCCTTTGTAGTCGTTCTGAACGAAAGCGTGTGGAACACGGACAGAAGCACCACGGTCAGCTACACCGTAGCTGAACTTGTCGATCGACTGTGTCTCGTGAAGACCAGTCAGACGCAAGTGGTTGTCTGGACCGTAAGCAGCGATGTGCTCTTCGCAATTTTTCTCGAACTGAGCCATAAGTTTTTCGAAGTATTCTTTACCACCGGTTTCACGAAGATACTCAGTAGAGAAGTTACAGTGCATACCGGAACCATTCCAGTCACCGGTGAAAGGCTTACAGTGATACTCAACGTGAACGCCGTATTTTTCGCAAACGCGGTTCAGGATGTAGCGAGCTACCCAGATTTGGTCAGCTGCAGTAGCAGAACCTTTTCCGAAAACCTGGAATTCCCATTGGCCTTTGGCCACCTCGGCGTTGATACCTTCGTGATTGATGCCAGCATCAAGACAGATGTTGAGGTGCTCTTCTACGATGGTGCGGGCAATATCGCCAACAGCGTTGTATCCAGCGCCACAGTAGTACTCACCCTGTGGGTTCGGGTAACCTTCTTCCGGCCATCCAAGAGGACGTCCATCCTGATAAAGGAAGTATTCCTGCTCCAGACCAATCCAGAGACCTTCGTCTTCAGGAATTGTAGCGCGAGCATTGGATGGGTGAGGGTCGCCGTTAGGAAGCATAACTTCACACATGACGAGGAAACCGTTCAGTCGAGTTGAGTCAGGATACAAAGCAATCGGCTTGAGCATACAATCTGAGTCACTGCCGTCTGCCTGAAGAGTTGAACTACCGTCAAAACCCCACTCGGGAAGGTCTTCGAGAGTCAATTTATCAGGATCGCCATCAAGAATCTTTGTCTTGCCACGGAGGTTTGCTACGGGCTCATATCCATCGAGCCAGAGATATTCCAATTTCAGTTTAGCCATTATAGTACTGGTTTTATGTGTATTTGGTGTTTGGAGTTTTTACTGAACTCCGGGTTGAATTACCGGCTCGAAGGAAAAGCAGTTTCCGTGCCAGATTCCCTGTTGGGAGTGAGGAATTTGATCTGTTTTCTGCGGAAAGCAAAGGCCAAAATTCTGTTTCTCCACAAACATCCGACCTTTCCTTCTAGAAAATACGAAAAGATCACTGCCTACAGCTTTCGAGAAGGAGATTCAAGAAACTAGCGATGCCCAAAAGAGAATCCCGGTAATCGCTGTCAGAAAGAGCAGACAGGGAATCGGTAGCATCCTGGACGAGCTTCTGCCCTGTATCGACAGCAGACTCAATCGAACCAACATAATCAGCAATGCTGGCCAATGCATCTGTGTCGACGGGCTCTTTCTGCAGCAGCAGGCGATGCAGCTTTTCTCTCTGCTTTTCCGTAGAGCTGTCCAGCAAATTCAAGATTGGCAAGGTGAGCTTGCCCTTATTTAAATCTGTTCTCAGCGTTTTGCCGAACTCTTCTTCACTGCCTACCAGGTCAATGCAGTCATCATAGATTTGATAGGCGGTTCCAATCTTTAAACCAAAGTCCCCCAGCGCATCTGCCACCTCATCAGGCTGCTCATTGATCAGGGCGCCCAGCTTCATCGCTGCAGCAAACAGTGCCGCGGTCTTTTTCTCAATGATATCGAAGTAACATTCGCGGCTCAGATTCAGGTCAAATCGGCGCTGAGTCTGGATGATCTCCCCGGTGCAAACATCGTTAGCAGATTTCGCCACTCCCCGGGCAATGCGGCGATCTTCGAATTCAGAGGAAAGCATGAGCGCATGCGAAAACAGGCTGTCCCCCAGGAGAACGCTCAAAGCATTTCCCCATTTCGCGTTGGCAGTTGGCGTCTGGCGACGAATATCCGCTCCGTCAATGATATCGTCATGCACCAAAGTGGCGATGTGGATAAGCTCGAGGACCAAAGCCAACTTATCGTGATCCGGGCCAATTTCTCCGGTTGCCCCTCCTGCCAAATACGTAAGTGCTGGACGAATCCTTTTTCCCGACGTGTTACATAGGTAGGCTATGTAGGGTTCCACTGCAGGGTCAAAATCGGCCGCCTGCTCCCTGATGATCTTCTCGATCCTGTCCAGCTCCGGACGCAAAAAAGCGAAGGGAGAATCCTCACTTCCTACAAGATCGGCAAGGTCCTGGCTACTTTCCTGTTTTTCCGTTTCCGTAGTATTCATCGGATATTTTTGGGGCCGTCACTGAATCGATTCCGAATTAAATGTCAATCGCGATAGACGCTCTTTTCGGAATGCAAAATCGACACCCTACTAAGAGATACGACTCACTCACTGCTCAAGACGCGCACGCTATTCTGAAAATCAAAAACATCAATTTTTCTCAAAACCGAGACTTTTTGCACGAAAGAGTTACAAATTTTATAATTTTGGAGTAATTTATCGAAATTGACGTTCTTTTTTATGAAAACTCAATCAAACCCGACCACACAAGCCGCTTATCCTCAAAATCAGGAACTCTCCTATCGTGAGATGGATTCCCTAATCCCCGCCCAATCGAACCAGCCGCTGCAATCGCTCAACGGCGCAGCTGGTAGCCCCGCAGATCCAACTACCTTGGAGTCCGGGGGATCTACCCGCGCATGCGAGACCTTAGTAGGTTTCGTACTTGCAGGAGCCGCAGTTGCTGCAGCTTTCCTAATTCATTCAGGAATGAGCAATCAAATGGCCCAAAACTTCACGGCAGAAAAGGTGATTGCGACTCTCGAGCTGAGCGCCCAGTCACCGCGACAGTAAAACGAGTAAGACCGAGCTTGCATGAGTGATCCGCACAAATCATTCCCAACTCCAAAAGACCCCTTCCCGGAATCCAGGGAGAAACGCTCTCAGCCCAGTTTTTCTGAGCCGCAGGCCAGAGGGCCATTGCCCCCTCCCTGGGTCAGCGGACGCTCGCCTCACGAAACGCGCAATAATGTGAACTTTCCGGAGTTTCCCACCTGGGATCAGCCCGGCGAAACGCCACTCCCCCTACCCTCTTCAGCAACAGTTACAGAGGAGCCGAACGAACCATTGCCGAAACCTCCCAAGCGCAAAATGTTTACGGATGTACTAAGCGATACGGAAGCAGTAGATAGAGACGAAGAAAACTCTCCGGTTCAGCCATCATTTCAGAGTGTAATTCCACCAATCGGTGAGCTTCCCGAGCCAAGAAGGCGCCCCTCTTTACTCGGCTTTCTCGCCAAGTGCATTTTGGTAGCACTTTTCGTAACCGTCGGCTGGTTGGGCTACGCCTTCTTTCTTTCGAAAAAAGGGAAGACAGACCTACTGGCACTCAAGGCATCTGTATCGCAGCGAATCGAAGCTGCAAAAGGTGCCATTCTCCCTCCAGTGCAGACAAAACCGGCACCGGCACCGGTCGTCGCATCAGCGGTAGAGGAGCCAAAAATCAGTGTTCCAGTTGAGGAGCCAAAGCCAAAGGTAGAGAAAACGCTGAGCGCAGAAGTAGTAATCCCGAACGAACCAGTAGAGCTGGAAAGCGATATCACAGATCCTGCTCAATCTGCAGATACGGTCGCAAAACAAAAAGACTCCACACCGAACCCGGAAACTCCGTCTGGTAAAATCGCGGATACTTCCGCAGACATACCGGTTCCGGTGAAAGCGGAAGAGACGAAAGCAGAAAGTGGTCCCCCACTGGCAGGTGAACTGATACCGCCTGCGCCTGCCACTGCAAAAGCCATCGAAACGACAGAGCCTGAGCCCTTCGATATTTTCTCACTGGCGGATGAGTTTCCTCCGGGAACAAAGGCTGAGGACGCGTTTCCAGCCGTCGCGATTCAAGAGACCAAAGAGGAAGAAAAAAGCCCGGTAAAAAAAGAAACTGTTTCGGAGAAGAAAACAGCCCCGAAGCCGAAGAAAAAAGAGAAGGCATCCGTCGTCGCCGCCGATGTCATTCCCGCAGAAGAAAACCACGAGGAGCAAACGCCTTCGGCCCCGGACAGCACCAAGCCGCAAGTTCCCGCAACCGCAGAAAGCAAAGACGAGAAAAGCTTGCTCTCTTCCGTTCTAGCTTTCGTTCTACCATCAGCGACAAAGGCAAAGTCAGCCGAGACACCTGAGAATAGCCTCCCCGCCTCCGGCGCTCAATCCGGCAGCACTCAGAAGAAAACCCGGTCCAACAAAGACCTGGCGAAGAACGCCGTAGTTTCCGATGCCAAACAGCAGGATCCTGATCAAATCAAAAATCCGGAGGGCCCTTTCATTCTCGAACAGGATGAGAAAGCTCTTCGCAAACGCTTTGAGAAAGACCCAACGGATTCGGATATCATCCTTTCTCTTGGCTCAAATCTGGAAAAACAGGAACGCTACAGCGAAGCCTGGATGACAGTGGCAAGAGCTGGCGTAACTTCAGACCCCCGATTCGTTTCACTCCTCCTTAGTCTCGGCAACAAAGCAGGGAAAGAATTCGAAACCTTGATGATTCTGACGCCGGAAGTCCGGCAAACAATTGTGCAGGATACCGATCGCCTGGAGCTCGGCCGAATCTACGAAGGAGCCGGTAAAATCGGTAACGCGATAGAGATCTACCGGGGCCTTCCTGACTCAAAAACCGATCTGGACCGCGCACAGCAAAAGCTGGCTCGTCAGTAATCAGTTTTTTGGTAGCCACCCTAAAGCGACCAGGAACTCATCAAGTTCCTTCATGGTCTGCGGAAAGATCTTCTCTTTGCCCTTCCGACCGAAATTGAAGAAGCCGTGACCTTCTCCGTCATAGGCTTTCAGCTCGCACTTCACGCCGGCAGATTTCATTTTGTCCGCAAAAGCCTTCGCAGTCGCGAAAGGAACCACCGGATCATCCGTGCCGTGAAAAATAATACAGGGAACAGCTGTTTCGGAAACTTGATGCGCTGGTGACAGGGCCTCCGGTTCGACGCCCATTCGAGTTTTCATTTCCTCGCTGCGATCTTCCTTCCAATAGGACTTCCCGTCCAAAGGTGCCAACACACAAGCCGGATTAAAAAGAGCCATCGCAGCCGGTTTGGATTCGGCATCGTCATCGATTACACCCAGGCAAGCCGCGATATGACCGCCGGCACTTCCCCCACCCGCTCCGATGCGATTCGGGTCGATTCCCAGTGAAACTGCGTTCTTCCGAACAAACCGAATTGCATCGCGTGCATCAGCGACACAATCTTTCGCCAAAGTTTTGTGACGGGAAGCCACGCGGTAGTCTGCAACGATGCCTACCATCCCCCGCTCGGCCAGATACTTCGCCTGAGGTACAAACTGCTCAGGCGAGCCCGACTTCCAGCCGCCCCCGAAAAAGAACACCATCGCCGGTCGATTCTTACCCTTCCCTTTTGGCTCGAAAGCCCACAGCTTCAATTTCACGTCGCCGACTTCCTTGTAAACCATCTCCTTCGCTCCCTCGATCGTAGGCGGATAGTTGCGCTGGGCTTCGCAAAGCTGTGGCAATAGGAAAACAGAGAGGCAAAAAAGGAGACGTTTCATCGCCGCAGCGTATCTGCCTTTTTTACGGGAAACAAGATCGCTTTCCCACCGGAAAAACGTGTTACCTTGGCAGTGATGAACAAACACACCCGTCGCGATTTTCTTGCTATGTCTGCCGCCTCCACCGCTGCCCTTGCCGGATCTGCCCACGCCGCCAAGGAGCCTCTGTTCCGGATATCTCTCGCTCAATGGACACTGGTCAAAGAGCTGAAAGGCGGCAAGATCGATAACCTCGATTTCGCCAAGGTCGCTGCTGAACACAAAATTGAAGGACTCGAGTATGTGAATCAGTTCTTCATGGATAAAGCGAAGGACGAAGCCTACCTCGCAAAAATGAAGCAGCGTGCGTCCGACCACGGTGTGAAAAGCCTGATCATCATGTGTGACCGCGAAGGCAACATCGGCGATCCCGACGAAAAGAAACGCCTGCAAACGGTAGAGAATCACCGCAAATGGCTCGACGCCGCCAAGTTCCTCGGCTGCCACTCCATTCGGGTTAACGCCGGCAGCTCGGGCACTTGGGAAGAGCAGGTCAAACTCGCCAGCGACGGACTCGCCAAGCTCACGGAACACGGCGCTGCAATGGATCTCAATGTGATCGTCGAAAACCACGGTGGACTGTCCAGCAACGGCAAATGGCTCAAGGAAGTGATCGAAAAAGTCGGTCACGATCGCTG
>JAHDCN010000508.1 GCA_020629815.1 Verrucomicrobiota bacterium | reverse complement strand
TGGAGTCCTCGCGGCAAACCATGCTCAGCGGGTGTTCGCTGACCACGATCGGGTGCTCATCGAGGTTCACGATGTGGCCTTCCATTTCCGGCTGGTGAAACAGCCGATTGAGCAGGCGGCAGTTGTCGATTCGATCCAGACTCAATCCACCATCGGTGGCGTCGTCCTTGGAAGCGGCACGGATAAATTTACTCCAGAGAATCTCGGAGCCGGCGTCCATCCGCAGACCGCCGTCGGCGTAGCGTTCTTCCAGCCACTCGTATTCGTCGTCTTCGGTGACGCGTTTGAACTCTTCTTCGTCATCTTTGCGCCACATCAGGCGGGCTTCACGAGAACTGATCCGAAGTTGGAAGTCGACGGTATGCACTCCTTCTTCCATCGGCTTTTTGTCAAAAACCTCGACCCGGTAACGCCACTCACTCTCCTCGCGTTGGCGCTCCCATTCCTCCATGCGTTCCTTAGTCCACTGCGGATCTGTGATCGCATCCATGAACTCCGGGTAGTCGTGGTTGGCTTTCTGAAAGGCGTAAGCAATGTAGTTCCAGAACTCAATGATGTTGTCCGGCGGTGTCGGCCAGAGAGTCAGCGGATCAAAGGAATCCACCGGCCAGCGCGGACAGAGGCGAACCAGGTCGGAATCAAAGATCTCGCGCTCCAACTCAAACCGGCGATAGCGTCGCTCCAGCTTGTTGAGAAACTCATCCTCAATCCCGGTCAGGGAACGGTTCAGCTTTTCCTCCAGAATCTCCGTGAGTGATTTTTCGCCCACTTCATTCGGCGCTTCCGGAATTTCACCACCGCGGGCAACCTTTTCCAGCATGGTGGCATAAATAGCAGCACGCCCCGACTCCGATTTGTCGTCGGCGGTGCCTACCCATTCGTTGCCGCTGAGTTGCAATTTGGTCCGGCAGGACCAGCTGCCGTCCTCCACCTTGCCCTGAATCAGCAAGTGGTTTCCGAAAATCTGAACAACACCGCCTTCATCATGAAGACGCTGTCCTTCGTTCTTTTCGTTATCGGCAAATCCATTGAGAAAATCGAGTGTCGCTCGGTCGAGATTCATAAAAATTGGTAAAGAAGGGGTCGAAGATGATGCGAAAATTTTTGATTCAAAGTCAAGGCTTCGCTTTCCCAATCAGGAAAGCAGGGCCAGGGCGCCAAGTAACCCGGCATTCTGGCCGAGTGCAGGCGGAACGATGTATTGATCGATCCGCTCGGTAATTTCCGGTGAGTCGACGTAGCCATTTAGTCGATCCACCACTTTTTCCCGCAATAGCGGAAAGAAACTCTCCTGTTGCGAAACCCCGCCGCCGATGATGATCCGTTCGGGCGAAGTAGTGCAAATCAGGTTGATACAGGCCCAGGAAAGGACGTCAGCCTCGACCTCCCAGGCGGGATGATTGGAAGGGAGATCCTCTGCTGCGCGGCCCCAGCGGGCTTCGATTGCCGGTCCCGATGCAATGCCCTCCAGGCAGTCTCCGTGAAACGGACAAATTCCGGCAAATTCCACCTGCTCTTCGGTACTGCGGGGTATTCGGATATGTCCGCCTTCCGGGTGCAGCAGTCCATGCAGTGGCTTACCATTGGCAACCACTCCGATACCAATCCCGGTACCGATGGTAAAGTAGACGACATTTTCCAGTCCCCGGGCAACTCCCCATTGAATCTCCGCGAGAGCGGCCGCATTCACATCGGTATCAATGGCAAAATTCGTTCTTGGAAACAGAGCCCGAACTTCGCTTTGCCAGTTGGCACCCTCCCAGTCCGGTTTCGGCGTCTTCATGATCACGCCGTAGGCGGAGGACTCCGGGTCGCGCAGATCTACCGGGCCAAAAGTCGCAACACCGATACCCCGGGGTTCGCCGTATTTTTCCGCACCCTTGCGAAAAAACGCCGCCATTTCGCCAAACACCTCTTCTGGTGTAGTCGTGGCGATTCTCGCTGTGGCGAGAATTTCATCAGGACCGGAAAGCAACGCACACATCACTTTTGTGCCTCCTGCTTCCACCGCCCCAAATGTGTCGGAGTTCGGCATCGATGTATAAAAAAAGAGGAGCGCCTTCCGGTGAAGACGCTCCGAAAAGGATAAGAAAACCCCTGCTAACTACCGGCGACGGTAGTGCTGGAGCATAATATTCTCGTCCAGCTTGAGTTTTTTCTGAACCTCGTCGATCAGACCCGGCTCAG
>JAHDCN010000507.1 GCA_020629815.1 Verrucomicrobiota bacterium | reverse complement strand
CGATGGCCTGCTTGAGTAGTTCCTCCCGGGGCAACGCGCAGTGACCTTTCTGCGCGGCGGTCTCCATAACGTATTCGAGACCGGCCGAGAGACGCTGAGGCGAATCGTCGGCTTGTCCCATCTTCCGGGCGATATCGTCCGCTGTCTTGAAGCCAACTCCGGGCAAGTCGTGAGCCAGGCGATAGGGATTCTTGCGCAACACGTTAATCGATTCGCCGCCGTAGTTTTTGTAAATGCGCAATGCACGCGCGGTGCTGAGTCCGTTGGCGTGCAGAAAAATCATGATGTCCCGCACTGACTTCTGGCGGTTCCACGATTCCTTGATTTTGAGTCGGCGTCCTTTGCCGATACCATCGACGCTTTCGAGTTTCTTCGATTCCTCCTCAATGATTCGGAAAGTTTCGGTGCCAAATTTTTCTACAATGCGCCCGGCATAGGTTTTGCCGATCCCGTCGATCAAGCCACTGGCCAGGAACCGTTCGATGCCTTCCTTTGACTCGGGAGGAATAGCGGTAATTCGGTCCGCCTGAAATTGCGCCCCGTATCGCTTGTCATTGTTCCAATTGCCCTCCGCTCGAATTTTTTCGCCCGGCGTTACAGCGGGCAGTGTGCCCAGAATCGTTAATAACTCGTCCCGGTCGGCCACTTCGACCTGCATGATTGTGTAGCCGTTCTCCTCATTGTGGAAAACGACTGACTTAACCGTGCCGTTGATTTCGCAGGATTCGGGCATTCACAGGAGAATACCATCTTCCCAGCCAAAAGGCTCAAGAATTGTGGCTGGAGAAAAATTGCCGAACAAGGCTCTGGCCCTGAGATGGTTTTGAAAAAGAGCCTACTTCAGGACTGTGCCTTTTGAGGCCTTTGCATCAGACCAGGAAGTTTTCTTCATCCAGTTAGAGTCTTCATCCTCTTCATATTCGGAGAGCATTTTCTCACCTTTATAAACTCTGATTCTAACTCCGATCACTTTGTCATTGGCGAAAGCATCTGTTCTTCCTCCGTCTCTATCAATATAGGACTCTGTATCAAAGGTTCGATGGAACTCCACACGTCCTTTCGGTTGGATCGGATCAGTAACTTGGAAACTACCGGCGATTACTTGAATTTTCCCGACCTTTTCGGCACCCACTGCCAGCTTGGTAAATGCGTTTCTATTGGTATCGACGTAATCAGCCACGTAGATTTCATAGCGAACCTCAATATCACTGATTGGAGCAACATCCTTGTTATACAAAATCATCTCATAGGTGTAAGGCACAACCTTTAGCCTGTCGTCGATCATCCCTCCTGGAGCCTTACCGTGGCTGCTAATCCCCTGTCTTTTCAGGTCCGAGTAGTATCCAAACTTAAACCGAACAGCATTAGGGTTCTCTTCAATCCAGTTCTTGATGAATTGCTGGTCATCGATTGAGAACATTGCAACAGGAACAGAAAACTCCTTTCCGGAACGGTTGATAACAATATTACTACCTGAGTGAGCAACTAATTCGGCTTCAATTTTTCTACCTTTCGAATCGGTGAATTCCCTGGCCGAAACCGGAAAGCCTATGGCGAGAACAGAAAAAAGTGCGAGGGATAGAATCGTCTTCATCGTTACCACCCTTATATAGTGATACAGCTAACCGCTTCGCAAGTCGGTATTTTTGATTATTGCGTTCCCTGTTATGGGTATTTTTCTGATTTTAGAAGGTAGGTAAAGGTTGGCCATCAGTTACTCGCCAGAATGCAAATCGACATCGATCAAGCGATAGCTTTCTTCTTCTGCCTGGAATGTCAGGGTGGCTTTCACATACTGGGAGTAGAGCTTCAGTTTGATTTTCTCGCCTTCGCCTACATCGGATTGTTTGAAGGTAATATCCACATTACCTCCCTGGATGATGTTTTGCAGAGGGCCGGTTTCGGTCCCGTTCTCGGCGGCTAGACGAAAAACCGGTTTCAGCAGAGCAACCGCTCTTGGGATCTTAAATTGCACCCGGTCGGAACCGACCAGTTTCTCATCCATCTTTACCGACACTGCCTGGAGGATCTCATTTTTGATCCTGGTTGGATCCAGACCAATTGACTCCAGGTAACCTGATTGGGCGCTCTCGTTAGCTGTCCCTCCCGGTCGAGGTTCTGATTTGATTCGACTCAGTCGGAAGTCATCGGTATCCACCCAGGTGACGGCTTCGTTTGAGATTAAAACAGCGC
>JAHDCN010000044.1:6233-13883 GCA_020629815.1 Verrucomicrobiota bacterium | reverse complement strand
GAACATTTGGTAGGGTTCAAAAGGCGTATTGCGTAACAGCTTCCAGTCGCCACGTCGAACAGCATGATAGGGGAGTCCTCCGTATTTTTGGTTTCCTTCCAGCCGAACCCAAAACAAGTCTCGCTCTGTTTCTTTCCACTCCTTACCCAGCAATAGCGGAGCAAAGCTGCGACCATCGATGTCGGCCTCGACAGGCGCGCCGGCGAGCTCGGCAAGCGTCGGGAAAAAGTCCATGGTCAGAGAGATGTGATCTTTGTTGCGGGACGGTTTGATTTTCTCCGGCCAGACCACGCAGGTGGAAACCCGGATGCCGCCTTCCCACATTTCCTGTTTGCCGCCGTGGAGTGGTTCGTTGCGTGCGCCGACATTGGATTGGCCGCCGTTGTCGCTGGTGAAAACGACGATGGTATTGTTCCACGCTCCGGTGTCTTTCAGGGATTGAACCACTTTGCCGATGCCATGGTCCATGTGCTCGATCAGGGCGACCAGCTTGGCGCGTTTCTCACCAATGCCTTTCTCCCGGGCTTTGACTTTTTCGAACCAGTCCTCTGGCGGTTGAATCGGAGTGTGGGGTGCATTGTAGGCGAGGAAGAGAAAGAACGGGGCGTCGTTGCCTTTGACCATTTGATGCCCGATGTAGTCGGCGGACCAATCGGAAAACAAATCAGTGGCATGACCCTTCGGGTGAATCGGTTTCTCATCTTCACGCATGTAGTGCTCGCCGTGGCGCAGGTGGTCGTAGTAATCATCCATCATGTCGCCGAGGAAGCCTTTGAAATACTGGAAGCCGATGTCGTTGGGACGATCGGGCTTCTCCAAACCAAGATGCCATTTGCCGATGATGGCCGTTTCGTATCCGGCTTTGTTGAAATGCTGAGGCAGCATCAGGACATCGTTGCGCAGGTTGCCCCAATTCGGCACGCGATCTGGAAGAGGAGTGCGAATTACACCGGGGACTCCGGCTTTGTCCGGATAGAGTCCGGTGAGAAAGGAGGCGCGAGTAGGGGAGCAGACCGGGCAATTGGCGTAGAAATTATCGAAACGCATGCCGGCCTCCATGAGGGCATCGATGTGAGGAGTCTTTACATCAGGAGCGCCGTAGGAAGAGAGATCTCCGTAGCCCAGGTCATCGACCATGATAAAAACGACATTTGGTCGCTGATCTGCGTTGGCGAAAATGCAGAAAAGAAGAGACGCGAAAAGGGTGGAAAAGAATTTCATTCGAATGAGGTCTGCGTTTAGTTATCGAACCATACATGAAAGTGTTCTTCCGAAAATCTTTGATTGCTGTTTTTAGCGTGTCTTTTGTTTCGTTTTCATTTTTGAAAGCGGAAGAAGATGTGGTTGAACTTGGAGCCGGGGTCGGAAATTTCCTCGCCAAAATAGAAAGTGGGAAGTCAATTCACGTTGCCTTTCTCGGCGGATCGATCACGCAGAACAACAAAGGTCATAGTGCGATGGTGCCCGAGCAGTTGAAGGCAAAGTTCCCGGATACAGAGTTTACCTTTACCAATGCCGGACTCAGCTCGACCTGCTCAATGTCGGGTGCGTTTCGTTTGAAACGGGATGTTTTGTCAAAAGGGCCAATCGACCTACTGGTGGTGGAGTTTGCTGTAAATGACGATCAGGATGCCGGGCATGACCGGGACACCGCGATCCGTGGTCTCGAGGGAATTGTGCGGCAATTTTATACAGCGAATCCAAGTGGGGACATTATTTCGGTGCAATACGTGAATCCACCCATTTTGGAAAAGATCACCAATGGGGAAAAGCCGGTAAGCGTGACTGCGCACAAAGATGTGGCCCGACACTATCAGATTCCTACAGTCGATATTGGCATGGCACTGGCAAATGACATCGCTGTTGGCTTGCTGACCTGGAAAGAGGACTACGGTGGCACCCACCCGAACCAAAAGGGCTATGCCTTTGCCTCTGATTGGATCATGCGAGTGATCGAAGATTCGAAGCCTAATGAAGCGGTGGCTGATAAGGCTGTTCCTTCAGCACTGAATGAAAACTCGTTCGCTGCGGTGGCAGAGGTCGATCCGCAGCAAATGGCCTGGCTCGGTGGCTGGCAGTTTGCACCGGTCAGCAAGGAGCTTCTTCCTGTGGGCGGTATTCGAGACGATTACAAGAAATTCCAGGCACTTCGCTCGGACAGTCCGGGTGATATGTTTTATTATACTTTTTCCGGAAAAAGCCTCGGAGCCTTTATTTTAGCTGGGCCGGACTCTGGAACGTTGGAAATAAGTGTGGACGGTGGCGAATGGAACGAGGTGACACTGTTTCACCACTATTCGAAATCGCTGAACTATCCCCGCAGCGTTATGCTTGCGGACGGACTGACCAGTGGCTATCACCAGGTAGCAGTAAAGGTCGGAAAGAAGACGCCAGAAGGAAGTAAAGGCAATTCAGCGACGATTCTGCAGTTTCAGATCAGTCAGTGAAGATTTTACTTGGGAGTGGCGAGCTTTTCGATAATTGAGTCAGCATCGAAGACGCAGCCACCCCAGGGGCCGCCGCTGGCATTTTGCAGGGCAGCCCACAGGCGAGTGTCGTCGGGAACTCCAGGCAGTGGTTTCAAAGCCGGGTTGGCTGTACGTTGGGAAAATTCTTCAAAGTCTCCGACGTAGTCGACGCTGCCGGTGAGGTTTTTGCAGTCGATTTTTACCCGGATGGGGTCTCCATCGAGCACTTTGCCAATGGGCCCTCCGGCCCATGCTTCCGGTGAAATGTGGCCTACACAGGCTCCGGTAGAAACGCCGGAGAACCGACCGTCTGTGATCAGGGCGACGTGTTTGCCCCACGGAAGGTGTTTCAAGGCAATAGTCAGTTGCGCCGTTTCAGGCATACCGCATCCAGCCGGGCCGTAGCCAATCAGGACAATGACGTCACCCTTTTGAATGCGGTCATCACCTTTTGATTTCACCGCTGCGATTGCTTCGGGTTCGGATGCAAATACGCGGGCCGGGCCTTCATGGAGGTAAATTCCGTTTTCGTCGATCAGAGAAGGATCGATCGCGGTCGACTTAATCACGGAACCGTCCGGCGTCAGATTCCCTCCGGGAAAGGTCACGGTAGAGGTGAGTCCACGGGCCGCTGCTTTTTCCGGCGAAAGGATCACGTTGTCCGGGTTGATGCCGTCCAGCTGAGTCAGCTTTTCTTTCAGTCGCTGCCTGCGCTCTGAATTCTCCCACCACTCGAGATTTTCTCCCAATGTTTTTCCGGTGACAGTCAGGGCATCCAGTTTCAGCATACCGGCCTCGCGAAGATGCAGCATCACTTCCGGCACGCCTCCGGCGAGAAATACCTGAATGGTCGCGTAGTGCTGCGGACCATTGGGAAGCGCATCTACGATGCGGGGGATTCCTGCATTGACCCTCCGCCAATCATCGACGGTGGGGCGCGGAATTCCTGCCTGATGGGCGATCGCGGGTAGATGAAGAATTAAATTGGTCGAGCCGCCAAACGCCGCATGAACGACAAGCGCATTTTCAACCGCATCCGGAGTAAGAATGTCTTTGGTTGTGATCCCGGCTTGCTCAAGATTGATGATCGCTGCTCCGGATCGGCGCGCCATATCTTTCCAGATGTCAGCTCCGGAAGGGCTTAAAGCGGAGTGGGGAAGGGTAAGTCCCAGAGCTTCGGCAATCACCTGACTGGTCGCTGCCGTGCCGAGGAATTGACACCCCCCGCCCGGAGATCCGCATGCTTTGCAGCCCATCTCGGCCGCGTAGGCAAGGGAGATTTCCCCCTGAGAATACCGGGCACCAATAGTTTGAATCCGGCCCAGGTCTTCGTCTGTATCTTCTGAAAGCAGCGTGACTCCGCCCGGTATCAAAACAGTGGGAAGATCACGACTGCCGGCGAGAGCCATCATCATGGCAGGCAGCCCTTTGTCACAAGTCGCCACGCCCACGACTCCTTTGCGAGTCGGCAGCGAACGAATCAAACGCCGCAGAACAGTCGCCGCGTCGTTGCGGTAGGGCAGGGAATCCATCATGCCATCGGTGCCCTGTGATCGACCATCACAAGGGTCACTGACAAATCCCGCAAAGGGAACGCCGCCATAGCTGGTGATCGTTTTGGCCGCCTCTTCCATAAGCAGGCCAACTTCGAAGTGGCCCGTGTGATACCCGAGAGCAACGGGAGTGCCGTCTTCCTGTCGAATGCCTCCCTGAGTGCTGAGTATGACGTAGTCGCCTCCAGCCACTTTGTCGGCATCCCAGCCCATACCGACATTCTGAGTCCACCCGAAAAGATGGCCGCTGGGTTGGGTGGCGAGCTGCTCCTGACTGAATGGCAATGCTCCAGTTGGCCCCGGTGCTTTCGTCTTGAGGGTATAAATGGATTCGTCTCCGGAATCCAACAAAGGGTTGGTCTCACTCATGTTTAGACAGAAATAACAGAGTTGGAAAGAGTCCCGATTCCCTGAATCGTAATAGCGACTTCGTCTCCTTCTTTCAGAGTGAAGTCGGAATCGGGGACAATCCCGGTTCCTGTCATTAAATAAGCTCCGCAGGGAAACTCATTCGACCGGAAAAGATACTCCGCCAATTCGCCGAAGTCCCTTTTTATTTGCGAAATCGGGATCGTGCCGGAAAACGCTGCTTCTCCGTCGCGGGAAATCACGAGAGAGATTTCGGTCGATTCGGAAAGGGAAGGGGTGATCAAAAGACAGGGGCCAATCGCGCAGGAGCCGGCATACATTTTCGCCTGCGGCAGATACAGCGGGTTTTCGCC
Source organism: Verrucomicrobiota bacterium (assembly GCA_020629815.1). Taxonomy (GTDB): domain Bacteria; phylum Verrucomicrobiota; class Verrucomicrobiia; order Verrucomicrobiales; family DEV007; genus Arctic95D-9. Next base: position 9,140 of record JAHDCN010000044.1, on the reverse strand, counting down.
TTCGATCGACCGGGAGCTCATGTCATTGCCGACCGTGTAGCCAAAAACGTTTCCGCTGGAATTGATCGCCAAGGTGAGTTCGGGTTCGGGAACATCCCAGGTGGAATCTTTTCGAATGCAGACATGGTCACCGGTTCCCCGGGCTCTGGATGAGGTGGACTTAAAAAAAAGTTCCGGACGGTCGGCGTCGTAGACTTTGTCATAGAAAACATCACCTCCCGAAGTCTCGGCTTCTTCCATTCTTGCAGTCCGGCTGCGAAAATAGGTTACTCCGGCAGCCCAGACTTCCTGAGTTCCGATGGGTGGTAATTGGCTTGTTTCCGAAGGAAGAGCAGCAGGATTGGCGGAATCAAATACCGAAGCAACGTAATCAGCCGGGGCTTCGTGCTGAAAAAGTTCATCCCAGGAGAATGCCGAACTTTCACGTGGCTGTTCTCCATCATCAATTACAACGGTATCTCCGGGGCAACGGTACACTTTCCAACTCATCGCTGGATGATACACCTCACAGTCGGCATGGAAAAGTTTTCTCAAACCGTTCTTAGGGGATCATGAAATTTGAATTTGCAAAACTGCTGTAGGTATTATAAATATAAAGAAGTCTTAAATAAATTTTTCTTTTCAGGGGGTTACATGAGTTCAGTTTTGCGCCGTAGGAATGTTTGGAAGGGGGAGCGGTATCCTATGCCTCCCCGAAACATGCACCATTCACCTGCGGAGACGTTGAATCAGAAGGGATCAATTAATCTGCTTTTACCCGACCTCCGGCACCAGTATGTCTACACGGAGAATGGGAACCTTTGCATCGAAAACCGGGCGGGTATTCCGTTGAGACGCTGCATTAAGACAAATGATTTTGCGGATGTGGTGGTGAAAGTGCCGCTGCGTCATCCTCTCAAGCCTTCCACCTGGACCGGTTCGAGTCCCACAATGAAGGTCGGACTCAGTTGGCAAAGTTTTCAGCGCTATTCACTGGCTCAAAGGCTCTTTCGAGCGGGGCAGATTTTAACCACGACTGTTGTAGGACTTTCATTTTATGCCGGAAATTGGGGAGTTCTTGCTGCAGCTGCTATTGTGTTTTGTGCGCTCTTGTCTGCGCGGGCGATAGGTCCGGTTCGGTCAATCGAAGTAAAGCGGAGTTTTTCCAAAGTTTCTGGATTCGCCGCAGCTTTTCTCCAGCAGTTTGATTGCGGTAGAATTGGCAATACCGCAGCTTTGCACCAGATGCGGGCGGGAAGAGCGAAACAGGGCGAGACAAAGGCAGCAGCCTGAGGTATTCTGGTTCCTTTGTTATGAGAGGAACGATTCTTTCCCTCGGGGTTACCCTGCTTTTCGCCACGGCGAGTTCTTCCTTTGCGCAAAAGACTGCAGTTTCCAGTCTTTCTTCTACCGAACTCTCTGATTATGCCGAGCAACCTGCGGCAGTTCGCCGGCTTATTGATAGCTCACTGGGCTTAACGCGAAAGAACCTCAGCTACACTTTCGGTTCTTGTGATCCAGCCAAGGGTGGAATGGATTGTTCCGGTACGGTTCAGTATGTTTTGAAAGGGATGGGCGTGGAAGGCGTGCCCCGAACCTCATTCGCATTCTATCAATGGGTGCGAAAAACAGAGAAATGGAATTCCACCCGCAATGTCTATTCTCTGGATGATCCTGCGTTTGCTGCGCTGAAACCCGGAGATCTCTTATTTTGGGAGGGGACCTACAGCGGGGTGAAACATTCGCCTCCCATAAGTCATGTCATGATCTACCTGGGCACCCTGCGTTCCGACCAGAAAGGTGTGGTGTTCGGCGCGAGCAGTGGCCGCCGCTATAGAGGGAAGAAGATCCACGGAGTCAGTGTCTTTGACTTAAAAGTTCCGGCTAAATCCTCCAAAGCATCGCTAGTGGGATATGCATCGATACCCGGGATGTCCTTTCAGGAGAGTGTTCTGATATCAGAGACTGAGTCTGTAGAAGTTGGAGACAAAAAGAAACCAAAGGGGCTGGGAGCAGTGATTAAGAATATCTTCTCACCGCGGAAAAAGCGTGAGGTTCGACCTGTTCCCGTCGTTCCTGAGTCCACGAATCCTGCAGAGCCTCAGGATTCTTCTGAATAAATTCTCATCGTATTCGTCTAAAGCCGACGAACTGATTTCAGCTTGAAATCATTTCAAAAAAGTGAATTATAAAGATGATGAAAATTAAAATTATCCTGCCCCTTATAGCTATTGCTACTTCTCTTTCCTTTTCCAGCTGCACTCCTACTCAGTCAGGTGCTGCTACTGGCGCCGCTGCAGGTGCCGCGATTGGAGCGATTGCTGCTGATGATGGTGATCGTAAAAAAGGTGCCTTGATTGGTGCCGGTGTTGGTGGCGCTGCCGGTGCTGTTATTGGAAGCACTCGCAATAATCAACCACAATACTACGGACCGCAGCCCGGGTATCAGCATCAGCCCTATCGCGGCTACTAATCTCTGCTGAGAAACTTTACGGAAAGTCGCACCTCGAGAGGGGTGCGGCTTTTTTTGTGAAAAATATTCAAATTAACACTTGAATAAATGAACACTTAATTTAATGGTGTTCGGGTAAACAGTTGTCTAAGTAAACAAAAAATAAACTCGAAGAAGAATATGAAACGAAATGGAATCGCTATCGCTTTGGTTGCAATGCTTGCTGTGGTTTGCTGCCCTTTTACCTTGGTCGCAAAAGAGAATGAATTGGAGAAGGGGATTACTGCGGAGCAGAAGGCAGCAAAGAAAGAGCTTTCAGACCTGACTACCACTCAAAAGCAGAAGCTTCTTGTTCTGCTCAATGAAGGCGAGTCTGATCAACTTAATGCCATAGACGGCGTCTCTCGAATGAGAACAGCTGCGATTGTTAAAGCGCGACCGTTTGATTCCATTGATGAAGTGGTGCTGGTGCGGGG
>JAHDCN010000044.1:2341-6133 GCA_020629815.1 Verrucomicrobiota bacterium | reverse complement strand
GTGTTCTTTCGCAGAGAAATTATACAATTTGGCATCCTCGCAAGGCAGTTCGACCGAATTGCCCCGGGTAAATGCCAGGCAGAATAGGGAAACCGGGAAAGGTAGGGGTACCTTTCCCGGTTTTGCTGTACTGGAACGAGTTTCTTTGCAGTGGGTCAGATACGGGTTGTAGTCGCTCTAGATCATGTTTAAGCGAATGATCATGATTCGAAGCTTGTCGGACTTCGTCGTATCGATAGACTCGGCTTTATGAAAGAAAAAGAGAGACGCACACTGTTGGGCCGCCGGTTCGTTCTTACAGCGATGAGTGCAGCCCTTGGGCTTGGGTTGGTCGGTTGTGGAAGCGGAGGTGATAGCGCAGGCTCTGCAGATTCTGAGAAAAAGGGGCGTATTGGGATGACGTGTATGGATTTGACCAATCCCTTCTTCAAACTGATTGCGAATGTCATGACCGAAGAAGCGGCAAAGCACGGTTACGAAGTGGTTGCTTTGAGTGGCGAGTTGGATCCAGCGAAACAAAACAGCCAATTGGCCGACTTCGTCGCTCAGGGCTATGATGCTATCTTTTTAAACCCTGTGGATTCGAAAGCAGCAGGGCAGGGAGTGAAGACGGCTCACGCATCAGGCATACCGGTTTTTACCTTTGATATTCAAGTGAGCGATGATGAGGCGAAAGACCTGGTCGTTTCCCATCTGGGAAGCGATAATTTTCAGGGAGGTGTCCTGGCGGGCGAAAGCATGATCGAAGCATTGGGCAATAAAGGGAAGATCGCCGTTGTTTCTCTCCCGGAAGTTTCGTCCTGTATATTGCGGGTTGAAGGCTTTCAAAAAGCGCTGAAAGACGCTGGCAGCCCGATTGAGATTGTTACGGAACTATCGGGAAAAGGCAGCCGGGATGGTGGGTATGCCGTCACGACCGATATCCTGCAGGCCCATCCTGATATCAGCGGTATTTTTGCCATCAATGATCCATCCGCATTGGGGGCTCATGCAGCGGTGGTGAAAGCCGGCAAAGAGAAACAGATTTCCATTGTTGCCTTTGATGCGTCGCCGGCGGGTAAACAAGGGGTGTTCGAAAAGAAGCTGTATGATACTCCCCAGCAGTTTCCGCGGAAAATGGCGACAGGAACCGTTCAGGCTTTTGTCGATTATCTCGACGGGAAGGATGTTCCGAAAAAGACCCTGATTCCCTGCTCTCACTACCGCCACGCGGATTCAGTGAACGATGAAAGTCGAGAGAAGGAGCAGTGGTAGGGAGAGCGATTGGACCATTTCGCCGGTGAAAATGGTAGAATGGCGAAATCAGAATTGCCCGCGTAGCGCTGACTTCCTGGCCGTAAAGAAATCCATTCTACCGGTTTAACCAGTGAGATGGTCTTAGTAGTTGGGAAAGATTGACCGGGGGCAGCCTTCGTGTCGCTCCCAAAGGCCGGCCCACCAAACATCGGTGGTGAAAAATCCGTGTTCCACGACCTTCCATTCACCTTTTTCCTTCTTTAGTAAAGCGACGGTGATTTCGTCGGCTATTTTCGCCATCTCCTCCAATTCAGTTCCCGTGTAGTCAATTTCCTTATGCTGTTCGGTCACCGGCTTGCCCATTAGAAAGGCCCAGTCTTTCTCGACCTTTAAATGATCGACGATAAAGATGGGGCGCTGATTTATCTTCTTTTGGAGAAGTTTGCGAATCGGATCGAGGATTGCCTTCCGCTCCGGGGAGCCGGGTTTCGGGGTAATTGGCTCAGCGGTCGCGAGAGAAAAGAGGAAGGCTCCGAGAAACAGAGCGATTGCAGCGCTTCGGGTTTTGTTTGTTGTCATGGTCCGGAGCAAGAAACGTTAGTTTTTCGAGCGAATCAAACACTCTCGCCATTCTGGAAGCCGTATTTTCCCGTCTATTTCCAAGTCGCAGGTTAAGACGGAAACCTTTCCAGCAGGAATTCCATCGGGCATCGTAAAGGTAAACGGTAATTCGCCTTCTTCTCGGCCCGCAATCTCGACGGTGGTAAGCAGCGGTTCTTTTACCAGTTCACTGCGCAAAGAAGCGGTGAATTTCCTTTTCTCCAATGAGTGATTCCAAACCTTCAGGGTTACTGTGACCGATTCAGAAGCAGCTGCTTCCTGGCCATACGGAAACAGCCAGGCCCACTGTTCATCGATTGCGAAATTGGGGTCGTCCCATGGAGTGAAGTCGGCTATCAGCTTTTTGCGTTCATTGTAAGCGGTCTTCAAAAAGGTGAGTTCCTTTTCGTTGAATCGAAACAAATGAGGGATGTGTTGATTCACCAGCCAAGTCACTTCTGGCAAAGCCTCAATCTTGCGGAAACACAAAGCGTAGCCCGTGTCGTCGCGCATCAGGTTGCGATTCATCAGGCAATAATCATCAATGCCGCTGGGTGAAAACGAATCGCCGATAAAGAACACCGGATCATGGTCCGGTTTTTCTACTAGCAGCGCGCCGTGGTTGTACATCTGGCCGGGATAGAAATGAAAAGTGAAAGTGAATTCCTTCCATTTCATGAGTTCGCCATCCGTCTTCACGATCACTTCCTCCACAGGATTTGGTGACAGTCCCGGAAGGAACCAATCTCCGGGATTCTGTAGAGGCCCTGCCACTTCTGGAATGGCATAGACGGGACATCCAAATTCCTTCTGAGCATCTGCGACAAAAGCGGCATGATCATTGTGCAGGTGTGTGACGAAGATTCCATCAAGACTATTGATCAAGCCATCTGCGAGCGCCTTGCGGAGTTCCTCCAACTGCCGCTTGCCTCCGACATCGAGGGCAAAGCCACTACCGTCTTCGGAAAGCAAAAGCTTGGTCGTGCCAATGTGCTGACACCAATCCGGAAGATCGACATGCTCCGCAAACGGCATGCCTTTCAGTCCGTGATCCGGGCCCAAAACAAGGTCAGCGCACTGGCCCATTCGTTCTTTACCAAAATACCAGTAAAGCGCATTCGTGCTCAGGTAGTTGCGATAGATTTTACGCGCACGACTGATTGCGATTTCCGCGTCCTTTTCCCAATTCGACAGAGCGGCAGATTGCTTGGCGGCAAACACCTGATCCGGCATTTCCGAGCGCACTTTCTCTACCGAGGTTATCCAATCCCCGAGCCGCCCCAGGTAGCCGTGATAGCCACCGATCTTCGCCTCAGGAATCTTGTTCTGAAAGCTGTAGAGATCAGGGACTTTGCCACCTTCGAGAAGCAGTTCACCAGTGAACGCTGCCTTCCGGTTATCTCCCCACTCCAGAATGTAGGTTCCGCCATCGCGCGTATATCCGGGTGTCTCCAGGAAGCGAAACATCAGTCCCTGCCACTCGAACTCCTCGCCGTCTTTCAGGTAATGAGTCGCCGGAAAGCTTTTCACTGGCAAGCGGGTAACTTGTTGTTCGTAGTAGTTAAATCGCTTGTCCCACCAGGCTTGCCAGTTTTCCTCAGCTTTCTCCAGAAAGTCTCGTGAAGCTTCCGGGGCGACAATCACTTTGGCTCCTGTAGCCCGTGCCGCTTCAACCACATCCCGTCTGGCATGGGTCAGCAAAACGACATCTGCTTTTCCCTGTGCTGCATTGATCGCCAGAGTCTGGTTATTCTTCCGAATCTCAAAGGCATTGACCGGTCCGTGAGATATCGCGGTAAAGGCGGAGTTTTTCCCGAGATCGAATGCAGAACTCAGAAAAGGAATGAGGAAACAAATGGCGAGAAAACTCAGGAGCCTCATATTGAAGAATAGATTACAAATTGCCGATTGGAAATGCTGAGGAGCTGCCGATTTGCGTTTCATCAAAGGCTTTTC
>JAHDCN010000044.1:0-2241 GCA_020629815.1 Verrucomicrobiota bacterium | reverse complement strand
TTAGCAGCCAACCATTCGTCACCAATTGGACTGAAATCTGTTTCCGGATCAAGTACTAGCTCCGGAGCATGAATCGAAAAGTGCACGGTCACCGTCGCCGGATCGGTCAGGTGGATTTCGGCGGTATGATACAATGCCTCGTGAGCAGAAACCAACGGACCAAACAGGGTTAGATGCCAGACCAAACAGGGTATGGTCAGGGACCTAACCCTGTTGAATGCTTTTGTTCCCGACATCAACTTTTGTCCAATTGCTGAAAGATTATCTTCTCGAAAAGACAATCGGTAAACAAGGCAAACATAGGTGCGAGAATACATTGATTGTAAAATGAAGGTAAAACGCGAAGCTGCCCGGCTTACTTTCCATGAAATCGAAACGGCCGGCCATTCTGTTCATCGTCATCACACTGGTGATTGATGCGATGGGCATCGGTTTGATCGTTCCGGTGATGCCCTCGCTGATTAAGGAAATCACGGGCGGAGACATTTCGTCTGCCTCTGTCTGGGGAGGTATTCTTTCGACGATCTTCGCGGTGATGCAGTTCCTGTTCGGGCCGATGCTGGGCAAATTGTCGGATCGCTATGGGCGTCGCCCCGTGATTCTACTTTCGCTGCTGATCATGGCAATCGACTATGTGGTGATGGTGTTCGCGCCCACAATGTGGCTGCTTTTGGTAACAAGAATTGTAGGAGGAATCACTGCGGCAACCTACGCGACAGCGAATGCGTTCGTAGCGGACATTTCCAAACCGGAGGACAAGGCTGCAAACTTTGGCCTGCTTGGAGCGGCTTTTGGGATTGGTTTTGTAATCGGGCCGCTGATGGGAGGGGCGCTGGCTGAATTTGGCACAAGGGTTCCGTTTATGGTGGCAGCGGTGATCACTTTTCTTAACCTGATCTTTGGCTATTTCGTCCTTCCGGAAACTGTATCCGAAGAGAACCGAAATGAATTCCGCCTGAAAGAAGCGAGCCCTTTTCGCGCATTCAAAGAGATTGGGCGGTTTCCCGGTTTGATGCCGCTTCTGGTTTTCCTGTTTATTTTTGATCTGGCGCTTTTGGTTTACCAGACTACCTGGAACTTCTTTACTCAGGAACGGTTCGGCTGGGGGCCGGCGATGGTGGGCATTTCCCTCGCGACCTATGGGATTTCCGTCGCTGCGGTTCAGGGCGGGCTGATTCGCTGGCTGATTCCCAAATTCAAAGAACGCAAAACGATCCTGGGCGGTTTGATTATCGAGGTGATCACACTGGGATTGATCGCAGTGATCACGAACGGTTGGATCGTGCTGGCGTTGATACCGATTAGTTCGTTGGGTGGAGTGGTGAACCCGGCGCTGCAGGGAATCATGTCGCGGCGGGTAAGTGATCGCGAGCAAGGCGCGTTGCAGGGGGTGGTAACTTCAGTGCGTTCTCTGGCAATGTGCATCGCTCCGTTAATGATGACTCAGACCTTTCGGTTTTTTACTCGCGACGACGCACCTGTTTACTTTCCCGGGGCACCTTACTTGCTCGCGATGGTCCTCGCGATGATCTGTCTGGTGATGTTTTTCCGAGCTCCGATGACGAAAGCATTGCAGTAAAAGTGAGCTTGCCAGAAAGTTTACGAAGAAGTCTGTTTCTGATGCACCGACCGACGCCAAAACACAAACGGCACGACCAGAAAATACATCATGACTCCGTAGACTGCCGAAGGTAGTGCCGAGTCGGGAAGCTCACCTCCTCCCGCCTGTGCTCCGACAAAGCCGGCTACCGCGATACCAAGGGTGGCGTTCTGCACTCCGGATTCCAGCGAGATGGTGGTGGCTTCGGCAGAAGTGGTCCGTAGCAATTTTCCTGTAAGCAGACCGAGTCCCAGCATGATGACCATCAATAGCACCAGGGCTGGTCCTAAGGTTAAAAAGTATCGCAACAACGCATCCCAATTGGCTTTGATTGCCAAGACTACAATCAAGGCAAACAGCACCAGCGCGATTAGGGAGACCACTTTCGAAATCTCGTCCACAAAGCGTGGCGCATAAGCAGTCAGTAGCATCCCAAGAAGCACAGGAACTGCCGTGATCAGAAACATTTTGATACCAATCGAGGTTACATCGACAGCCCGCGAATCATTGACCCCGAAGTGATTCACGGACCAGGCCACCAGAAACGGCACAGTGAGAACGGAAAGTAAGCTGGCCACAGCGGTTAGTGAAATTGAGAGCGGTGGCGAACCTTTGGCAATCCGCGCCAGCATATTGGAAGT
>JAHDCN010000506.1 GCA_020629815.1 Verrucomicrobiota bacterium | reverse complement strand
GTTTCGGAAATCATCCGGTCGCGTTCGGGATTACTTATACCGGTGAACGGGCTCATGTGAATCATCTCGACGCCTTCCCAATGAGCGACCCATTTGCCGTCGGGAGACCAAGTGGGAACTTTCTGTTCGATGGGAAGGTCCAGGTTTTTGTCTTTGTCTGCAGAAGGTTGAGAAATCATAGTGGCTTCGCTGCCGTTAAAATTGCTGACCCAAACCCGAAAGGTGCCGCTGCGATCAGAAACAAAAGCGACCTTTTTGCCGTCCGGCGAAACAGCAGGCATCGCGTTGCTAAATTGAATTTGTTCCGGATCGCTGAACAGCCTCCGGGAATTTCCCGACTCGGTATCCAGTAGCCAGATTTGGCTGTTGCGTGCGGGATCCTGCCTCTTCTCCGTTTGCTGCGCTTTCATCCAGACAATGTGCCGGTTATCGGGAACCCAGGACGGGATTAGATTCATTCCTTCTTTTACCAGAGCACGCGCGTTGCTGCCGTCGATCTCAGCCAGCCAGATCCACATGCCGCCTTTTCCCGGCTCCAGGTAGAGAAGCTTTTTTCCATCGGGCGAAACGCTGGGCATACGGCAACCTCGTTCGGATTGAGTCAGCTGAACCGAATCCGAGCCATCTTCGTTCATTCGGAACAGCTGCAGGATTCCCCCGGCGTCGGCGTGGCTGACAATCACCTCACGCAGTTTTGGAACATCTTCCCCATTGGTCGCAATCGCTGAGAGAAAAACGAAAAGGATCAGTGTGACTCGAAGGTGCATATTCAGGAGATTACGAATTATAGAGCCAGGCTTTCGGCCTGCAGCAGAACCTCCTGGAAAGGGACTTCCTCGAGCGCACCAAATCGACTGTCACGGGTCAAACGGGCACGGCTCGTAGCGGGACTGGAAAGACCACAGAGAAAGCGAGCCAACTGCCGGGGCTGACGCAGGGCAATGTGCTCTTCGCTTTGCAGTTCCTGCATCGTGGCGACCTGGTCAGCAGTGAGCCCGAGCTCACTTTGTTCACGACCGGGCAACTCGCCTCCGGGTGCATCATTCACGCAGGCGCTGCATTGTCCGCAGCCAGCTTCCGGGTTTTCTCCAAAGTAGCGAAGCAAAAAATTGGGAATGCACTCGGCAGATTGGCACATCTCGACGACTAGATTGAGACGGGAAATTTCTCCAGCTTCCCGATTTTCGAAAAGAGTGACCAACTTGTCTGACCAGTGGGCTACGTTGCGATCAGAGTCAGGCGCAAGACGATACCCGTGGCGCAGACCCGAGGGCTTCAGGATCAGGTCACCCATCTCTTCGAGATAATTCAGTGCCTTCCGAATTCTGCTTTCCTCTTCGCCCATGGAAGCCGCCGCATCGACGATGTCGATCTTGTGCCAGATGCGCGCTTTCTTCGAAGCCGCGAAAATTTTTCGCAGGAACTCCTGTCGCTTTGCATCGTAGCCAGCCAGTATTCGGCCTTCGTCCTGCAGCATTTGAAACTGGTAGCCGGCGTAGAACGGCCCGGTCGGAATCAGTAGTCCGTCGAGTTCGAGGTAAGTGAGCGCGGTTGAGACGACGATAGGGCGAATGTCTTTGGCGTAGGAGAGATCGTAGCGGGAAACGCTGAATGTCTCGCCCTGCAGAAGGACGTGCTCGACCAGGGACTTGAGCGCAGTCCGGCTGGGGGTGTCGCCAAAGACAAAATTTTCCAGCACGGTGAGGTCGTCGCGACAGGCAAGAATTTCGCAATGGGCAGGTTCGCCGTCGCGGCCGGCCCGCCCGGCTTCCTGGACGTAGTTCTCCAAAGATTTCGGCAGGTTGTAATGATAGACAAAACGGATGTTGGATTTGTCGATGCCCATACCGAAGGCGATCGTCGCAACCACGACATCGATTTCATCGTTCATGAAGCGGTCCTGAATTTCGGCCCGGTGATCGTCACGCATGCCAGCGTGATAGGCATTGGCCTGCAATCCGTTTTGAGCAAGGAAACCGGATACTTCTTCTGCGGTTCGCTGCAAGGTTACATAAATGACGGTCGGCCCGGGATCCTGTTCGCGAAGACGCTGCAACAGGAGTTCATTTCTCTCCGCTGCGGAAACGGGGGAAACATGGAAGTGCAGGTTGGGCCGGGCGAAGCCGGTTTGAATGTGATCGTCTTCGGTGATCGCAAAACGCTCTCGAATTTCGGCGGATACTTTTGGCGTCGC
>JAHDCN010000505.1 GCA_020629815.1 Verrucomicrobiota bacterium | reverse complement strand
AGTCACCGACCTAACCCTGTTGGGTCTAACCTTCTCGTAGGCTTTCAGGATGCTCTAATTAGAAACCTGCCAGGCTAGTTGCGGCGCCTGGTTAGCCTGTAAGTAACAAGAAAGGTTACCAATACGGCAAGAGCCAAGGACCCCACAGCCAATATAATGACGTTTCCAGCCATTCCAGACGAGGACAGGGTACGTTTACTCTCCGCGACAAATCCACTTTCGACGACCGGTTTTCGCGGAAATACTATCAACCCACTATCTTTCGAGTATCGAAAACCAGAATGCCACATGTGAGCCGGGCTGGTCGACATAGTTTGCTCAACTTTGTGAAGAGTTGTCACAAAATGGCTCGCTGGAAACCGCTCTACCTTCCCATCCTGATGGTAGTATTCGACCGCAGTATCATTCAGGGAATTGACCTCATGATTTCCTTTGATTCGGATGATTTTCTTCCCTTCGTCAGCAACTAAAACACGGGAAAATATGGAAGAAAGGTCTTCGATCTTTGTTTTCCAAACAAGGTCGAGAGTCTTCGAACTCCTTACTTCTATAATCTTGTTAATGTTGTCTTGGCGGAAAAAGTAATCGTCATCCTCCGCAGCAAGAAACTGATAATCTGGAGGAGCAGCCCAACAGGCGATAAGATTGGTAATCGCCGAACAATTCAACAGTGCAATTGTGGCAATGATAAATAACCGCTTCATCGCAGGTGAGGTTTCCTTACCTCGCCTTTATACTCGAAATCGATCCGTAATACGATAGTAAAATGGAGCAGGATTAATGAGGAGCAAACTCACCCTTTCTTCCGAGTATTCGGTTTGCTCTTACCAAAGACAGAATCCAACCCGGAGATCTTTGACAGGACAGGTCTACCGTTTTTCTCAGCTACGGTTCCAGTCAGGCGGATCGGGGTGCCAACGTGGTAGGGAAAGTTGAAGTCGTGGAAGTCCCGGAAGTCGATCTCGATCCGGACAGAGTCTTTTCCGGCGACGTCCATGTAGAAGACTTTCGCTTCGTCGAGGTTGTCTGACATGCGCAAGCGTCCTTGCACGGTCATGGTCTTGCCTTCGACTTTGGTCCAGCTTTCGAAGGTGCGTTCGCGGTATTCTTCAAACTCTCCGCCATCCAGTCCGGGCAGGGCCTCAGTGGCGCCGCCATATTCGGAAATATCGACACCGAACTGCTGCATCAGAGTGAGGTGCAGACGGCTCAGATCCTGGTTCTCCGAGTAGCGCAGATAGCGGCCGGTTTTCAGTCGACCAGCTCCGTTGCCGGCGAGCACTATGGGGATGCGCTGGGCAGTGTGGTTATCGGAGTGCCCCATTCCTGAGCCAAATAGCACGATGGAGTGATCGAGCAGGCTGCCGTTGTGATCCTTGTAGGATTTCATCCGGGTCAGCAGGTAATCGAATTTCTCCATGTGCCAGAGGCTGATCTTCAGCAGGCCGTCGATGTTGTGGCGGCTGAAGTTGCGGAAAAAGTGCGACAGGTAGTGGTGCTGCTCGTTGACGCCGAGAAAGTCGAACACCATGCGTGAGTTACTGTTACCCAGCATGTAGGTGATACAGCGGGTCTGATCGGTCCACATGGCCAGAGCAATCAAGTCGAGCATGGTTTCGACCTGCTCGTTGAGATTGGTGGCAACGGGCGGGCGCTTGAGATCGGCAAAGTTGACCTTGGGCTGCTGCGCGGTGGCTTCGCCGAGGTTTTCGAGACGCTTCTCGGTTTCGCGGAGAACGGTGAAATACTCATCGAGAGTTTCGTCGTCTTCACGTCCGGTTTTTCTTTTCAGCGAACGCGCATCGTCCGCGACGCGGTCGAGCAGGCTGGTCATTTTTTTCCGCTGCTCGGGATCGCTCATCGGATTGCGAAACAATCGATCGAAGATCAGCTGTGGATCGCTTTCGCGCGGGATCGCTCCGCCTTTTTTGTCGTAGGAAATGTAGCTGCAACCAATCTGATTGGTGAACAGGCCTTCGGTCGTCAGCTCCAGCGAACGGGTCGGCGTGTCATTGCCAACCTTGTCGGCAATGAACTGATCCATGGTCGCGGTGCGCGTGTTGTCGCTGCGTCCGGCGAGGAAACGGCGCGCTGAGTTGGCATGCGACGAAAAACCGAAGTCGCCCATGTTGTCGAGAATCAACAGGTCATCGCGATGTTTCTCGAAGGGTGCCATCAACGGCGACATGCGGAAATC
>JAHDCN010000504.1 GCA_020629815.1 Verrucomicrobiota bacterium | reverse complement strand
CCGGTGATTTGCTGATGAAATTCGGTCAGCCAAGTTTCGTAGTTCGCCCGTTTTTCTTCCGTCAGGGGTAGCGCTGGCAGAACTCCCAGGAAGGGGATGGATGTAGTGAACGAATTGCCGGTCACGACTTTCATCAGGCCCCGGGCGCTTTGGTATTGGTAATCGGTCAGTTTGCCGTCCGATAGGTTTTTGTGTTGGTGGGGATACAGGGCAAACAGAGTTTGATTCGAGTCGCCTTCTTTTTGATCCACTTCCACCCGGAATGTTGTCTCGACCTTTGCCTGTTTCGGCAGGTAGCGATACTCGACTTTCGTGTCTTTTACGAAGGCGTAGGCGGACTGGCTGAAAAAACGAATCGTTGCCTCCTTTCTGTCAGGCAGGACGGCGACGGATAGATAGTCGGACTTGCCAAAGTTTAGGCTTTGTTCATTCAGCGAATCACCGGGTTTCAGTGCTGAATCCATTTTCCATTCAGAAGCGCCGGGGCCAAAGATTCCATAGTGAGTGTCATTGACGGTGACTCCCATGATGTTGCCTTCGCAAAAGAAAACGTCGGCAGCTTTCTTCTCTACATCGCTTTGAGTCGCGATGATGTTCCCGGGCTTCTTCTCCAGTTGCGCTTTGATCAGTTGGCCGTCCTGACCGGGAAAGTAAGTGCCTTGATCGATCGGTAAGGTGATAGAGGAGGCAGCAAGATCGATTTGCAGTTCGCCTTCGCCAAAGCATTTCCAAAATTCCAGGCGGACCGAGCCGTTTTTGAAATCCTGAAACTCACCGCGGGTCAAATTGGCGGTCAGTTCCTTCTTTGCTGAGTCGTAGCTCTCAAATTGAGACTCAACCGGAGCGGTAGCCATCAGTCCGAAGGTTTCAATTCGATCGGTCTCACCATCGCCATTGAAATCGTAGACCAAGCGCCCCCGCGAACCGACTCCGACATTCTTGCCCGCATTGACCTGCAGCTGGAACGCCCCCGGCTTCTGCGTGTGGGCTCCGTTGAGTTGATCGATGCGAAAGACAAGCGGTCCGACCGGCTCATCATTGCGGTTCGGTTTCCGCGCGGAAAAACGAATCTGAAACGGGAGGTCGGAATCCTTTTCGAAATACACAAAGGGATTTCCATGACCGAAAGTAGCGCGAAGTGCGTTGTTCTCCTTTTTCCAAAGAGCGGTGACCTGCCAGTCGCTGTAGTCGTCGACTACGGTGCGATCCACTAAGAACCCTTCCAGCCCGATGCGCACGCTTTCCGTGTAGTGAAATCGAAAATCCGTTCCTTTCTGGAAAACCTTCCCATCCTTTAGGCTATCAGTCACCCGGCTGTCCGGAGAGTATCCGAGCGCGAGCCCATCGGCGTGTGCCTGCACGGCTAGCGGGTGGGGGAACATCGCTTGCGAATGCGGGCTGTGCACCGGCCAAACCAGAGAAGAGCACCAATCGCTAATCGGCGGGGCCAAACCTGCTTGCAAGGCGCGCTCGGACAGATCGGGTGTCTTGGTGACTTGTCGAAGTTCCTGATCTCCTTTCTTGTCCGGAAGTTTCGTCAGATAGAAGGCCTTACCAATCGACTCTTTTTGCGCATACGCAGGTGCGAGAAGAGAGAACAGTAAAAGAGCTCCAGTGAGGCAGAGTTGGGAAGCAGGAGAAATACGCATGATTTTTTCGCTGATACCAGCAAGACGCCGGAAGAAAGCGTGCTCATCCTGCCCAAATTGTTCTACAATGAGAAGGAATTAAATTCATCTTCCATGCGATTGTTTTTCTTCATTGCTATCCTGTTTCCCGGTTTTCTCACTGCGGTGTGTTCCGCTCAGGAATGGACACGTTTCCGCGGTCCCAATGGCTCTGGTGTTTCCGCTGCAAAAGGCATCCCTACGACCTGGACGCAGGACGACTACAACTGGCAGATTGACCTGCCGGTGCAGGGGAGCAGTTCGCCAGTCTTGTGGGGAAAGAAGATTTTTCTCACCGGGGATGATGCCGAAAAGGGGCAGCGCAGCATTCTGTGTCTGGATGCCGATAACGGAAAAATTCTGTGGCGGCGCGACTACCCGTTCGAGCATCACTATTTGCATCGCGACAATGACTTTGCTTCCGGGACGCCCTGTGTGGATGAGCACGGAGTCATCTTTGTTTGGTCCACACCGGACCAGGTTCTGATGATCGCCCTGGATCTGAACGGAGAAGAGCAGTGGCGCCGCGACCT
>JAHDCN010000503.1 GCA_020629815.1 Verrucomicrobiota bacterium | reverse complement strand
CGAATCTCGGAGCGGATGTATTTCACCGAAACCGCCATTTCCTCCGGAGTCGGCTTGCGATTGCGTGCACCTTGAAAACGCGGATCTCCAATCAGTGGGCGAAACTTTACGATGTTGGAAATGTAAACATCTTCCCGTTTCAAGCCCATCGCGCCGATGATCTGGTTTAGCTTTTGGCCGGCAGACCCGACGAAGGGCTGCTTCTGCTTTTCCTCCTCCGCACCGGGGGCTTCGCCGACAAACATCAGATCGGCTTCCGGATTGCCGGTGGCAAACACCACCTGATCGCGAAGCGTGCCCATGTCACGGCAGGCTTCGCAACTTTTGACCAGGCGGAAAAGGTTATTCAATTTGTCGCGCACCGTCTCGCCTTCCGGTTCGATCCAGCCCTGGCTGCCTGTTGCTGCAGCAGGCGTTTCAACCGGAGCAGGTGTAGAAGTTGCAGCTCCGGTCGCCACTGCAACTGCTGGCTCTGCCGAAGCAGGAGTTTCCTCTACGGGCGCCGCTGCCGACTGCCGGCTGCGCATCAACTCTACCGGCAGGCTGCGCAGTTTGTCCAGCGCACCTTCCGAGACATCCGCATATTCCCGGCCCTCCAGCTTTTGCTGCTCAAGAATTCCCTGCAAAGATTGCAGGGCTGCGGAAATCTGATTGAGATCGGACATGACGTTTTTCCGGACCTAACAGGGTACGCGCTCTGACCTAACCCTTTCAGGTCAGCGACCCAACCCTGTTGAGTCCCGTTTTTCCACCATAGCCAATCCAGCGGTTTTACAAAACAGAAACGAAATTGTACCGGGAATTTCCTCGAATTGCGGTTTTGCTATTCCCCGAGGTCATGGCAGAATAATTGACCTTCAACGAACCGTTACTACTACTTCAACAACTGATTCAGCACGATGTTTAAGCGACTTAGCAACCTGATCAAAGGATTCTTCGGCCTGTTTGTTTCCGGCCTGGAAAAACAAAACCCGGAAGCTCTTCTGGAGGTCGAAAAGGAGAACCTGCGCAAACAAATTTCCGAATACAATAAAGGCCTCGCCGCTCACGCCGGTCTTTGCGAACGCCTGATGTCGCAGGTGAAACGTGAGAGCAAAGAAATCAAGGAGCTCACAGCCAAAACTTCCGCCCACCTGAAAGCCGGTAATCGTAAGCTCGCCGGTGAATACGCTCTGCGTTTGCAGAAGGTAAAAGAGGAACACTCCACCAACGTAGATCAGCTCGAGGATGCGGAGAAAACCTACGAGGAACTCAAAGGTGCCCGTGATGTGGCGGTCAAAGCCGCCCGCGACAAGATCGAGTCCCTCAAGCGCGATATTTCCGAAACCAAGATCGCCAAGGCAACTGCCGAGCTCAACGAGATGGCAGCCGGAATGATCAACGAGATTGGCGGCGCCGGGGATACCCTGAACCGTCTGGAGGAAATGGTTGCCGAAGAGAAGGAAACCGCCAAAGGCCGCGCCCGTGTTGCCAAGGACAGCATCGATACCACTGAGCTGAAAGAAATGGAAGCTGAGCGTTCTGCTCTTGAGGAAATGGCACTCGCCGATTTTGCCGCCGAGTCAGGCATCGTCATCGAATCCGACGCGCCAGTCGACGAAGGTCCTGCCTTGGAAGACGAGAAGACGATGTGAGGAAAAATAGAGATTAGCCGTGGGCAGCAGTCCGCAAGCTAATGTAGAAGCTCTCCTGAGATTGGGTAAAACCGATCCGGAGAGCTTTTTTATTCGGGAACGAAAAGCTAATCGCTCCTCCCAGACCTCAACCATGAAGGTAGTGAAGGGCATGAAGCTCCAGATACGAATCCTTCAATTTCTTCATGATCTTCATGGTTGCCGCCCGCCCAATTCCGGCCACATAGCCTTTGTAAAGGAGGGCGAGCTCACAGCCTCCCTCTGTAAAAGCGAGAGCGCTCCTGAGATTGGTAATATCGATCCGAAGAGCTTTTCTGTGACTAGGTGGCTTTGTCGCGAAGCGACAGTTCAATGTAGGCGGGGATTTCAATCCCCGATGTTCGTCAGCAACCATTCCCCGTCGGGAACCGAAGGTTCATTCTCTGCTGTTATGCCGATGTCCCATTCAGCCTGACCTACGAAACCTAACGATTCCTGCGAATCTTCCCCTTGCATTCGCCTTTAAACCACGTAAACTCCGCTCGCTATGGCTCGAACTGGAGGTAAAGCAAAAACACGGAAAGCAGTCG
>JAHDCN010000502.1 GCA_020629815.1 Verrucomicrobiota bacterium | reverse complement strand
TGAGAGAAGTCATGATGGTCACGGACCAATCGGCTCTTGAGCCGGCGATGGTCGATTGCACAGTCATTTTTGTCGATCGCCGGGGTCATTCGCGAATGCTGGAAGTGGCGAAGACCGATGAGGAAATTCTCGACCGTCTGCAGGAAAACCAGGAAGTCGTGAGCTTGATCACGGGTGAGGTTTTTGACAGCGACGGAGTGATCACTGATTTCACAGGCGACGGCGCACTCGGCCTATGGGGCTGGCCGGATGTCGGGCAGTCGGATATAAAGCACGCTCGCAATGCAGTGGAGGCAGCTCACTCGATCGTCGAGAAACTGGAAGACCGGGTGCAGTTTGAGAAAGAGGTGAACGTCAATATGTCCGCCGTGCGCATTGGCGTGAGCACAGGCCGGATTGCAGTGGGCAAGACCGGTCCTTCCCAGCAATGGCACATCAGTGTGTTTGGCAGTGTGGCCAATCTCGGTGCACGACTGGAGCGTATTGCCAAGGAATTCAGGGTGCCGCTGTTGATTTCGGATGAAACTTATCAACGGATTGAATCGACCGGAAAATGGCAGTTCCGCCGTTTGTGCTTTATCCGCCCGCTCGGCTTTGAAGAGAGCTATCCAATTTACGAAGTCATTGTTCCGAAAAATTTGGGAGGCTCCGGAGCCAGCAAAGAAACGGTCCTGCTCTACGAATTGGCACTGGATCATTTCATCGGCCGGGAATGGGACAAGGTGATTGAACTTCTCGACCAATTACCCGAAGATGACTCCCCCTCCCTTTGGCTCCGGGATAAAACCCTCCGCTTCCGCAAGAACCCACCTCCTGCTCACTGGCAGGGAGAAGTTCAGAGTTTCTCTAAGTAGATTTTTCGCGTATAACCGCAACGTTCCGTGCCTGCCGAAGACGACAACTTTACGATTCAGGATTACCAAATTCACCTACCTCCTCTGGGGGAAGGAACATTTGGCAAGGTGTATCGTGCTACCTACCGGGGTATTTCTGAACGGGCGCTGAAAATTTTCCGGCCCGGAGCGGTCGACCTTTCCACCATGTCGCGTGAGCTGGAAAAGCTCTCTATGGTGGCGGAGCACAACGGCATCGTCACGCTGCACGATTTCAATCTACTCAACGAGCCGCCCTACTACGCGATGGGGCTGCATGCAGATCAGAACGCCGACGGTGACTGGGAAACCCGGACTCTGGAACGTCTATGCGGGCATGTCGATCAGCGCGAGGCCTGGCGGCTGATTCGTGAAATCTCTGAGGCGCTGGCCTACCTGCATCGAAACCAGATCATTCACTGCGACATCAAGCCCTCGAATATCCTGCTCACCGACGACACTCCGTTTCATGTAAAGATTTGTGATTTCGGTCAAAGCCGAGGCCTCGCAGGAGAAGGTTTCGAACCGGCAGGAACCCCGCTTTATGCCAGCCCGGAGCAGTTGCGCAATCCCAAGGAATCTGCTGAAGGCAAAGGCTTCCGCTGGGATGTATACAGCTTCGGAGTGGTTGCCTACAAGCTGCTGACCGGTGAGCTTCCGAGACTCCAGAATTTCGCCGAAGCCGAACGCGCCAGCTACGATTTGGAAGCAACCATCAGCGAAGCGACGCTGGAGGAGACGCTGGCCGAAAGTGGCAACGCTCCCGACAGTGAACAATTGGCAACGTTGGCGGAAGCCGTGGAGGAAATCGAATGGCCGGAGGATTTTTACATTCCCAGTTCCCGCAAGGAGCTGATCGAAAGCTGCCTGTCTCTCGACCCGATGAAACGTCCTGCTGATATGCGGGCGGTTCGCAATCTGCTGTTGGATCTCGATCAGCAGAATGTGATGAAACGGGCACGGCGGCTCAACTCCATTTTCGCCACGCTGCTGGTCGTCGCCATCTGGGCTTCCGGTTTTGCTTTTATTCAGGCAAAGCGGGCGCGAGATACTAATGTCGAATTGCAACGACAGAATGAGCATGCGCGGAATCTTGCCTTGCCATTTGTGACCGAGCTCATGGATGGGGACATCACGGTTGATCGAATCCATGGCATCATTGGCGACAACGCAGAAGCCTTTCTATCCAGCCTGCCCAAAGATGACCAGAAGACGGAACAAGCGCTCCGGCTTTCCGCTCAGTCCGCCTCGATCCGGGGGCGTCAGGCTATGAATCGGGATGACTTTCCCGAGGCATTGGAAAAGTACATGAGCGCCTACGAGATTCGCTC
>JAHDCN010000501.1 GCA_020629815.1 Verrucomicrobiota bacterium | reverse complement strand
GGAACAGTGTCGCAGTGAAAGCCCAGGCGGCGCAGCATTTGCGGGGAAATGATGCCACCAGTTCCGTGCAGGTTGGTGAACACAATCTTGAGATCACTCTGCGCTTTGACCAATTCCGGATCGAGCAAGAGGCTTTCTAAACGATCCATGTAGGGATCATCGAGTTCATCGCCGATGCGATTCACCGTGCCCTGCTCACTTTCCGGTTTGGCATCGAAGGTCTCACCGGAAATGGAATTCACCTCGGCAATGATTTCTCCGGCGGCGGGCTCGACGATCTGCGCTCCGTCGTCACCATAGACTTTGTAGCCATTGTCGTGAGGCGGGTTGTGACTCGCAGTCAGAACAATGCCAGCCGTGGCGTTGAGGTGACGCACCGCAAAACTTAGCTGTGGAGTCGAGCGGGGTTCGGTAAACAGATGCACATCGACGCCGTTCTCGACAGCGACCTTGGTGACGCACTCGGCAAACTCAGTGCCAAAGTGACGGGTGTCTCGTGCCAGTGCGAGTGATGGGCGTCCTTCGCCCTCGTAACTTTTCAGCAGGTAACGAACCAGACCGAGAGTGGCCCGGGTGATGTTGTAAAGATTGAGAGAATTGGTGCCGACACAAGGAAACTGAGGGCGATCGTCTTCACTGGCATTGCCGCGCTCAGAAGCGGTGACGATTTCGCCAATTGAGCGTCCGCGCAATCCACCGGTTCCGAAGGCCAGTTTGCGAAAAAAGCGGTTGTTCAGTTCCTTCCATTCGCCGGCGTCCGCCAGCTGAGAAACCGACTCTTCATACTGGGGATTACCGGAATTCAGCAGCTCCGTGATATTGTCGAAACTGCTTTGCAAAAGATCACCGGAAGCGAGGGCCGAATCGAGTTGGGCGGACAGATTGGATTGCATGCCAGATATTTAGACAGGATTTGCGATATGAACAGGAATTTCGTGCGGCAATTTTGTTGAGCGTTGGCCTTCACGGGTTTCGTGATACGTTCCGCAATGGCCGATTCGAACGATGAAGAGGAGTTCAGAAATGCGATGTGTTCCTTTTGCGGAAAGGGGCATGAGGAAGTGGAGAAGTTGATCGCGGGGCCAGGAGTCTACATTTGCAATATTTGTGTCGAGGTTACACAGGGGATTTTGAAGAAGGAAATGTCACCGCGAAGAAACCTCAAACCGAATTGGGATCGGTTGGAAGCAGAAGCTGATTTGCTATTAAAAATGAGGGATGAAGGAGAAATCGACAGTGCAGTGGCGCGGAAACGCTTGATCGCATCTATGTTTGACCTTCTTGGTTTCGATTTTACTGACGAGGAGTAAGAAAATGCTCACCCCGCAACCCGGACCCGACACCAATGCCTGGCGCGTTCATCACGATGCGCGGGCGGGAGTGTGGGTGGATGAATTCGATGGTCGCTGGTTGATCCAGACGCAGCGGCCCGAGTTTCCGCGTCACTGGGCAGAGGCGCGTCCCGAGCATGTGCAGTCGATTTACTGGAAGGGGAGGGAAAAAACGGCCTCCGCTGTGCCGGAAAAAATGTGGGGGGATTCTCAGAACGATCCTTTTACGGTCACCGAAAACGGAGCCCGCTTTGTGATCGATTTTTCTGCCGGCTATTCGCCGGGGATTTTTCTCGATCAACGCGAAAATCGGAAACGCGTCAGAGATGCAGTGGCTCCCGGAGAGCGGGTGCTGAACACCTTCGCTTACACTGGTGCCTTCTCGGTGATGGCTGCTCTCGGTGGAGCGGAGACCACCACCCTTGATCTTTCGGCTCGTTATCTCGATTGGGGATGGGACAATTTTCGCGCCAACAATCTTGATCCGGATCAGCATCACGGAGTGAAAGGGGATGCCTTTGAGTGGCTGCGCACCTTTGCCCGCAAAGGCCGAAGCTTCCACGGCATCGTGCTGGACCCGCCGACGTTTTCCCGCGGCTCGAAAAAGGGGAAAAAGGTTTTCAAAACTGACGAGGATTACGCCGAATTGGTAAGTCTGGCCGCCGGAGTGGTCGAGCCCGGTGGATGGATTCTTTGCTGCGCCAATACCCACAGAATGAGTGCAGGCAGTTTCGAAAAGGAAGTCGCCCGGGGAATGCGTGAGGCAAACAGTCGCGACTTTCGCCTGACCCGCCATTCCATGCCATCTGAGTTTCGTGGAGATGACTATTTGAAAACCGTCTGGGTTGATGTTTCGTAGCCTCTTTTTACAGAAC
>JAHDCN010000500.1 GCA_020629815.1 Verrucomicrobiota bacterium | reverse complement strand
TGTTGCCGACCTTCACTCAACTCGCAGGAGCCAAACTACCCGAAGGAAAACTCGATGGGCACAACATCTGGCCGATCATCAGCGGCGAAAGCGACGCGGCTCACCCCGGAGATTTCATCGAGCAAACGATCGGGGGTCAGTTTCAGGGAATCATCACCGTTGATGGAAAATGGAAGCTACATGTCCCCCACGGCTACCGGACGATGGAAGGCGGGGTTGCGGGAACCGACGGTAAACCCGGCAAATACCAGCAAAAGCAAATCGGCTACGCGCTGTTCGATATGGTGAAAGATCCAAAGGAATCAACCAATGTGATCAAGGATCATCCCGAAGTGGCGGCGAAACTGGTCGAGAAAGCAGAGCAGCACCGGAAGAAGTGGTTTCCGAAGCAGAAGGCGTTTGTTTTGGATTAGTGCTACTTCTTCGCCTTGAGCAATTCTTGAAGCATGGTCAAAACCCCCGCGTATTTCTGATTCGGATCGACATATTTCTCCAAAACATAAAAGAGGAAATAGTAGAAGCGAGCGCCTGACCAAATCGCAATTGCAATCAGAATTACTTCTACCCATTTGCGATCTTCCACTACAGCCAAAGCGCCCGATCCGATTGCCAGAGCGAGAAAGAGAAATCCCTTCGCTTTGATTATGTTCGGGTTCTTTAGGTCAGCCATCGCGATACTACTCCCCGCACAACAAAGCATTCAACTTCACTGCCTCGAACAGACTCGACGGATTGGCTTTGCCCTGCCAGGCAATGTCCAATGCCGTGCCATGATCCACTGATGTTCGCGGAAACGGTAGACCAAGCGTGGTATTCACAGCCTTATCGAATGCGAGCGCCTTCACCGGGATGTGTCCCTGGTCGTGATACAGACAAATGAAGGCATCGGTCTCTTTTCGCTTCGCCGGAATGAATGCGGTATCCGGCGGAATTGGCCCTTCCATATTCCAACCTTGCGCTGACGCCATTTCGACAGCGGGGACAACCAACCTCTCCTCTTCGCGATTGCCAAATAGCCCGTGTTCACCGGCGTGAGGATTGAGCCCTAGCACCACTAGTTTCGGCTCCTTTTTTCGAATCCGCAACAGCGCGTCACGGGTCAACTCAATCACCTCGTAGATTCGATCGGTAGTAAGCAGCTGCGGCACTTCCGAATATCCCACGTGTACTGTAACAAACGTGCAGGTGAGCTCCTCCGAATATTGCATCATGCAAAATCGGCCGGCTCCCGCCTGTTCGGCGAAAATTTCGGTGTGCCCGGGATACTTCATTCCTGCAGCATGGAGCGCTTCTTTATTCATCGGCGCAGTAGCGACGCCATCGATATCGCCTGCCTTGGCGGCAACGATGGATTGCTCGACATACGTATAGGCAGCCTTGCCGGTGGCAGCATTGATTTGCCCCGGCTGAAAGTCATCCAATGAAATTGCTCCGAAATCTCGCACCTGCCCCGGATCCACATTCGGAAGCCCGGTCTTTTCGGCCACTGCATCCAACACAGCAAGATCGCCAAAAACAATCGGCTCAGCCACCTTGCGAATGCGCCGCTTGGCCATCAGATGCAAACACACCTCCGGACCAACCCCGGCCGGGTCGCCCATGGTGACTGCGATTTTCGGGAGAGTCATCGCCCCCAATTAGCCACAGATTTCGCGACGGAACAAACGGCTTCGCGTTTGCGAAACTGGATACTTCCGCTACTTTCAGCGCACTCATGCTTACCATCCGGAAACTCAAGAAATCCTACGGAGGAAACGCCCTGTTCGAGAATGCCGATTTGCAGGTCAACTACGGCGAGCGCATCGCTTTGGTCGGGCCTAACGGCGCGGGCAAGTCGACGATTTTTCGAATCATTCTCGGCGAGGAAGAAGCGGACAAAGGATCGGTCGAACGAGATCCCTGGACGCTCACCGGTTTCCTGCCTCAGGAGAGTGAGGAAGTCGGCGACTTCACTGTGATGGATATCGCCACTGGTCGTGCCGGCTTGCTCGACGAGTTGGAAGTGATTCTGAAAAAACACGAAGACGCCGGCACTGTCGAAGAAGCGGAATACATGGAGGCGCAGGGCAAGCACACCGCCCTGACCGATCCCAAAACCGAAGCCAAGGCAAAGAAAATGCTGCGCGGTCTCGGCTACAAAGAAGAGGATTTTGATCGACCTGCCAAGGAAATGTCCGGCGGCTGGATCATGCGGGCTCACCTGGCCCGTCTGC
>JAHDCN010000499.1 GCA_020629815.1 Verrucomicrobiota bacterium | reverse complement strand
GAAAAGTCGGTGATTCTTCCTGCTCCTCAGCTTGCGACTGAGCAATCTTCCGTAATGTTGTCCAAACTTTTTTCCGAGGCTCCTCTTTCATAGAATCGCTTCTTTTTTTACCGTCATGGGCGTTGCCGAACAATCCAGCAATCCAGTTATCAAAATTCAAGGGGCGCGGCAACACAACCTCAAAAACCTGAGTTTGGAGATTCCCCGTAATCAGTTTGTCGTGATCACCGGGGTTTCAGGCTCAGGGAAGTCGTCGCTCGCCTTTGATACGTTATACGCGGAAGGCCAACGGCGCTACGTGGAAAGTCTTTCCGCATACGCGCGCCAGTTTTTCGATCAGTTAGAAAAACCGGAGGTCGATTTCATCGAAGGCCTGACTCCGGCGATCGCGATCGAGCAACGGACTTCGCAGCCGAATCCGCGCTCCACCATCGCCACCGCCACCGAGATTTACGACTATCTGCGTATTCTCTACTCCGCTCTTGGTCAGCCCCACGATCCGGAAACCGGAGCACCACTCGTGCGCCACACGATTCCCGACATCGTCGGCACTTTGACCGCATTTCCCGAGCGAACAAAAATCATCATTCTCGCTCCGGCTGAGATCGCAAAAGACGACGAGCCAGCGGAGATGCTCGACCGGTTAAAGAAGCAAGGTTTCTTGCGTATCCGGGCCAATGGAGAGATCGTGGAAATCGATGACATCGCCGATCCTGCAACAGTCAAAGATCTCGAGATTGTGATCGACCGGGTGGTGATACGCGACGACATCGAAAGCCGCCTTGCCGATTCCCTGGAAACTGCTCAGCGGATGGCTCCGCATGCAGTCAGTGCATTGGTTCAGGTGCCCGATGCGGACGACTGGGAGCAACACGACTTCACTTTCAATTTCACCAATCCGGATACCGGCTTCACTCTGCCAAAACTGACGCCGAAGCATTTTTCGTTCAACAGTCATCTCGGCGCCTGTCCGACGTGCCAGGGACTGGGCACCCGACTGATGCCGGATGTGGAGTTGATGGTTCCCGATCCCGATAAGTCGATCAACGGCGGCGGGGTCAAGACCTGGTGGAGCGGCTCAAAGAAGCGCAAAGGCTTTCACCAGCGGGCGATTGCCGATTTGATCGATGCCTTCGGCGAAGACGCAGATCAACCAATTCGCGACCTGTCGCAAGATTTCAAGAAGGCCCTGTTTTACGGCCACGACCAATGGGAGGGACTTTCCAATCAGGCGCTGCGTCTGTTAAAAGAAACCAAGAGCGAGGTGACCAAGCGAAACGTGCGCCGTTTCCTGTCACCGAGGCCGTGTAAATCCTGCGAAGGCAAGCGCCTGCGCGATGAGATTTTGTCCGTCACATTGAACCACAAAGACAAGCCGCTTTCGATCGAACAATTCACCGCCTTGAGTATTGAGGAAGCCCTGCGCTGGATCGATGGCGTTGTCTTCACCGAGCAACAGGAAACCTACGCTGGCGAAGTGCTGCGCGAAGTGCAAAAGCGTTTGTCGTTTCTCAACGAAGTCGGCCTCAGTTACCTCAGTTTGGATCGACAAAGCGGCACCCTGTCCGGCGGTGAGAGCCAACGCATTCGGCTCGCCACTCAGCTTGGCGCCGGACTCGCCGGAGTGCTCTACGTTCTCGACGAACCCAGTATTGGGCTTCACCAATCCGACAACGAAAAGCTGATCGCCACCCTGAAGAATCTGCGCAACGCCGGCAACACCGTGATCGTCGTCGAGCACGACGAGGACACCATGCGTGCAGCAGATCACCTGATCGATCTCGGTCCCGGTGCCGGTTCCCATGGGGGCAAGCTACTCGCTCAAGGAACGCCGGAAGAAGTATTTGCTGATCCAAATTCCCTGACCGGAAAATACCTCGGTGGCAGTGACGAAATTGCCATCCCCCCTGCCCTGCCGCTCGAATCCGAAACCCGGAAAATTAGCGTTCGTGGAGCACGGGAACACAACTTGCGCGAAATCGATGTCGATTTTCCACTCGGCAAATTGATCTGTGTCAGCGGTCTTTCCGGCAGCGGGAAATCCACCCTGGTCGATAAAATTCTCCGCCGCGCTCTGTTTCGCCATTTTCACCGCAGCAAAGACCGACCGGGTGAACACGATGCAATCGAAGGTATCGAACATATCGACAAAGCAATCGTGATCGATCAGGCACCGATCGGACGCAGTCCCCGCTCCAATCCATCGACTTATGTCGGGGTATT
>JAHDCN010000498.1 GCA_020629815.1 Verrucomicrobiota bacterium | reverse complement strand
GATCTTCAGGCCTTGAAAGGTGTCGGCAAGGTCCTGGCAGATCGACTTCGCGAGGCAGGGATCGTTTCGTTTCAACAAATCGCCGACTGGAGCGACGACGATGTGAATCGCTACTGTGAAGAGATCAAAGGATTGAAAAGCCCGGTTAGTCGTTACGACCTGGTGGGGCAGGCGCAGGATTTGGTGAAGTAGAGTTTTACAAGGGTGCGCTTCCGCGTTGATCCCTATCGCGGCAAAAAAATCTCTTCCCCGCTTCCTTTCGCGTTCTATACTTCTCCCGTGAGTTTCCTTTTCCCGCTGTATTTGCTCGGTGCGTTGGCCATTGGTTTGCCAATCCTGCTTCACCTGCGTCGCCGTCCGCCAAAGGAGCATATGGAATTCAGCTCCCTGATGTTTTTGGAGAAAACTCCGGAGCGTCTCACACGTCGAACCAAGATCGAACGTTGGTTGTTGTTGGCTTTGCGCTGTCTTGCGCTCATCACGCTGGCTCTGTTATTCGGCAGGCCATATTTAAAATCGGTTACTTTGCCTTCCGAAGGCGAAGGCAGGGATCGCAAGTTGATCCTGATTGATCGGAGTGCATCCATGCAGCGGGAGGATTTGGCGGAACAGGCATTGGCTCATGCCCGGAAGGCTCTGCGTGACTCGCCGTCCGGGGAAGAGTTGGGAATCGCTTTCTTTGATGAAACGCTCGAAATTGCCGGTGAAAGTGCTCTTTGGAGCTCGACGAAATCTGATGGGTGGATCAAAGAGAACTACCAACCGGGTTGGAAAGCAACAGACCTTGGCACTGTGCTTTCGCAGGCAATCGACTTGCTCTCCGATGATGGCGAAAACGAGGGGAAACGTCAGATTGTTTTGATTTCTGATTTTCAGGAAGGGGCGTCGCGTTCTTCCCTGAACCAAACCGCGTGGCCGGAAGAAGTTATGCTGCGCTGTCTACCTGTGCAGGTGAAAGAGGAAGGTAACCTCTCCCTGAGTCTGGCGGCTGCTGCCCCGGGAACGAGTGGGAACGATGAAAATGCAGCGCTCACTCGGGTGCGGATTTCGAGCTCAACAGCGTCAGAATCCGAGAGCGTTTCGCTTCAGTGGGAGGGCTATCCTGATACGAAGACCGAAGTTTATCTGGCTCCGGGAACGAGTCGCGTGTTGAAGGCGCCCGACCGTCCGGCAGATGCCGAAACGGCTACTCTGGTTCTTCAGGGGGATACTCACGATTTCGACAATAGAGTCTTTGTTGCTACCTCTCAGCCTCGGCCTTTGGATATTGTTTTTCTGTCCAAAAGTATCGAGCCCGGCAAAGCCGGAACTGCGCTGTTCTATCTAGAGCGGGCCTTGAACAAAACGGTCTCGCTTGAGCCCAAAGTCAGCGCCAAAGCGTTCGCAGATTTCGACACCCCCAGTGAAGATACAGGTGCCATCGTTTTACACGGAGATTGGTCCAGAGAGGTATCGAGGAAACTGCGTGAGTTTGCCGGTAAGGGAGGTCTGGTCGTTGCCTTACCTTCCGCGGAAACCAATCCTGACGCCTTTTCAGAATTGTTCGCTTCGCCCGATTGGAAACTCTCCGAAGCTAAGGTGAAAGACTACGCCATGCTCGCTGATCTGGACTTTGAGCATCCGGTCTTGGTGCCTTTTGCGCGGGCTCAGATGCGTGACTTCACCAAGGTTCGTTTCTGGAAACACCGGGCACTGACAATTCCGGAAGCATCAGAGGCGACTTCGGTTTTCGCGCGATTTGATTCCGGCGAACCCGCCTGGTTGGAGAAAAGAATTGGAGAGGGAAGTGTGGTTGCCTTTCTCTCAGGGTGGGAGCCGCGGGAAAGCCAACTGGCATTGTCCTCCAAGTTCGTGCCGATCTTGTATTCGATTTTGGAAAATGCCGGATACAGCGCCCGCTCGGCACCGACCTCGTATGTCGAACGTACAGATTTTCGGAACAAAGAAGGTGACCAGTTAAAAACGAATAAGCCGGGTTTCTACGAAGTGACTCTCGATGAAAACCGGACGAGCAACATGGCTGTGAATTTGTTTCCGACTGAGGGTAGTACGGACCCCTTTGATCCAGAACTTGTTTTCAGCGAATTTGGGATTCCTCTACTTTCCGGAAATGACTCCGCGCGGACTTCGACAGAGCAAGCTTCGGAGCAAAGACTAGAAGCTGAAGAAAAAGAGGGACGCCAAAAGCTGTGGAAATGGCTCGTGGTCGCCGTACTAATTTTTCTGGTGCTCGAGACCTGGCTTGCCGGGCGCAGGCAAACG
>JAHDCN010000497.1 GCA_020629815.1 Verrucomicrobiota bacterium | reverse complement strand
CTCGAAAACTATTATGCGCATTACTCCTAAACTACTCGCATTTGCAGGTTTCGCGTTTGCCGCTTCCACGGCAGCGACTGCAGAAGAAAAAATCGACTTCGAAAAACAAATTTACCCGTTCGTGAAGTCCGGTTGTAAACAGTGCCACATGCCGGAATACAAAGATGAGCGCGGACGCACACGTCGTCCAAAAGCGGATCTTGTTGTCACCAATAAAGAAGACTTCCTCAAAGGTGGCGAAAGTGGTCCTGTGATCGTTGCTGGTAAGCCAGAAGAAAGTGAGTTCCTGAAAAGAACATTGCTTCCTATCGATGACGATGATCATCAGCCACCAGAAGGTAAAGCCCCTCAGTGGACCGACGCTGAAAAAGAGCTGTTCAAAAAGTGGATTGCTGAAGGAGCAGATTTCGGTGACTGGGAAGGTGATGCTGAGCCATCCGTGAAGCCTGAGTGGGACGGCGAAGAAAAAGAAGCTGGAACCACAGAGACCGCAGGGTAACACCTGGTAGGTTACTAATTTCGAAAGAGCGAATCTCCTGACGGGGATTCGCTTTTTTCGTGCTCTGCTCGATTTAGACCATCTCACCAGTTAAACCGGTAGAATGAATTTTTTATGGCAAGGAAATCAGCGCTATGCGGGTGAAGGCAGAAGCGGGCCAGATTGACCCAACTGCTTTGTTCTTCACTTGTTACGATGCACGCATCGCGCCTCGCTCATGCCGCGCATTTGGGCCAATCTGACTCCGCCATTCTACCGTTTTCACCGGCGAAATGGTCTTACTTCTTCTTTTTCTTCACAAAGCTCTTTTCGGTCGCTACCGGATCAGCGTCATCCCATTTCTGCAACCAGGTTTGCAAGCCGCTCTTGAGTCTTTTCAATTCGGCTGCGTGAGCTTCTGAATCGACTAAATTCTCCAGCTCTTCCGGATCACTTTTTCGGTCGTAGAGCGCCCACTCCGGCCGATGATGTAGGCGCTTCACCAACTTCATCTGTTTCCCCGTTCCTTTTTCCCATGATCGCACCACCCACGATGCAGCGACATTGGGAGTCCCCTTCTGCTCCTTCGCATTGAGAAAATTCAGTGCCTGGGTCAGCGTCGTATTGGAGGTAATTTCCTCTTCGGCCCGGGGTGACCAAATTAAAGTATACCTTTCATCCCGAATCGAACGGATCGGAAAAATGCGTTCGCGGTTATCGATGATGTTACAATTGAGAAAGGCACCATAGGCGTAATCATGAATCGACTCACTGCCGCCGGTCAGATTCTTCCACTGGCTTTTTCCATCGAAGTCATCCGGGTTTACCTCTCCTCCTGCTGCTTCGACCAAAGTGGGAGCCAGATCAGCAATCCAGGCCAAATGTGACGACCGAGTGTCCGCTGGAATCTTTCCGGGCAAAGCCGCCACCACTCCTGATGCCAATCCCTGATCAAAGCATGTCCACTTGCGGAATGGATAGGCACTGCCCTGCTCCGAACAAAAAATCACCAGGGTATTTTCGCTCAAGCTTTGTTGATCCAAAATCTCGCGAAGCCCACCAAGCAAACTGTCCAGATTGGTCACCTCCGCAAAATGCTGCGCTACGTTCTGGCGATACTCAGCAGTGCTAATGGCATCCTTTGGTATGGGGAAGCTCTTGTCTCGATACGGTGTCAGATCACCGTGAGTGTAGGGGCCATGGCCATCGTGAGCAGCGACAACCAGGCAAAATGGCTTACCCGCTTTGGTTGATTCGGAAATGTATTTCCCCGCCAATTCGAGAGCCTTCGGATTGGCATCTTCTTTCATCGGCAAATCGCCAACCTTATCAAAAGGATACGCCTCATTGGGACCGACGTGGCTTTTTCCCAAAAGGCCCACTCGATATCCAAGAGGACGAAGATAATGAGGCAGGCTTTTGGTATCCGGCGTTGACCGGGAATGATTTGGCATCGCCCGGGTCCGCCACACCGTACGACCGCTGTAAAGCTCCTGCCGAAACGGCGCACACATCGCAACGTTGCAATAGACATTGTCCAATGTCACTCCCTCCGCTGCCAACTGATCGAGGTGGGGTGTCAGAGCTGGACCGCCCCAGGGACCAAGGCTGTCCCGGTCAATGTCATCACCCAGCAGAAAAAGGATATTGGGAGGTTGCTTGGCAGCGTCTTCTGCGGTTCCGCAGACAACAAGCCCTAAAAGAAGAAAAGCAACAAGGTGAAGAAATCTCATCACCCACCTGTATCCAGTTTCTTCTATCTGGCAAGGCTGGCAAAAGAGTCAG
>JAHDCN010000496.1 GCA_020629815.1 Verrucomicrobiota bacterium | reverse complement strand
AACATCGCTTATATCAACGGAGAACCGTATTCCTACGAGGATGGCGATACCATTTTGAATTATGTCGATCGCCACGAAGGTCGCGGGCATGTGCCGACTTTGTGTGATGCTCCGCAGCTCGAGCCCTACGGAGCCTGCCGGGTCTGTTCGGTAGAGGTCGCTCTGGAGGAGGACGGACCGCGTCGAGTGGTGGCCAGTTGTCATACTCCGCTGACTGATGGGATGTGGGTTTTCACCGAATCGAAAAACGTCCGCAACCTGCGCAAAAACATTGTCGAGTTGGTTTTGACTGACCACCCGCTGGATTGTTTGACCTGTGAGGTGAACGGGAACTGCGAGCTGCAGACTGTGGCCGCCAAAGTCGGAATCAGGGGTGTTCGTTATCCGGAAGGTGCGAACCACCTGGATCGGGAAAAGGATTTGTCGCACCCCTACATGACCAGTGATCTGAGCAAGTGTATCAACTGCTCACGCTGTGTTCGCGCCTGTGATGAAGTGCAGGGACAAATGGTTCTGTCTATGCATGGCCGTGGATTTGATGCGCGGATCATCAAAGGCCTGGATACCACGTTTGAAGATTCTCCCTGTGTGAGTTGTGGGGCCTGCTCTCAGGCTTGCCCGACTTCGGCGATTTCTGATGTGTTTGCTTCGAAATCAATTGAAGCAACCGACACGACCCGGACCGTCTGCACCTACTGCGGTGTCGGCTGTAACCTGGAAGTTTCCACCAAAGGTAACGAAGTGCTTTCGATTCAGGCACCAACCGATACCGAGGTGAACCACTCCCACACCTGTCTCAAAGGCCGCTACGCTTTCAAATTTTACAATCACCCGGATCGTCTGACCAAGCCGATGATCCGCACCAATGGTCACTTCGAGGAAGCGACCTGGGAGGAAGCCTACGATCACATCGTGGAAAACCTGACTCGAATCAAAGAGGAAAACGGACCGGACTCTATCGCCGGCATTTCCTCCGCCCGCTGCACCAATGAGGAGAACTACCTCATGCAGAAATTCATCCGCGCCGTGATCGGAACCAACAACATCGATTGTTGTGCGCGCGTTTGTCACTCACCGACTGCGTTCGGCATGCAGCAGGCATTCGGAACCGGTGCCGCGACGAATTCTGTCGTCGATCTGAAGCACACTGATTGTATTTTGATTATCGGAGCCAACCCGACTCAGGGCCATCCGGTGACTGGATCGAAAATCAAGCAGCGCCTGATGAAAGGCGTGCCCGGAATCATCATCGATCCACGTGAGATCGAGATCACTCCATACGCCAAGTATCACCTGCAGCTGCGCCCGGGAACGAATGTGTCTCTGCTGAACATGTTCGCCTACTACATTATTGAAGCTGGGCTGGTAGACACTGAGTTCGTCGCTCAGCGTTGTGAGAACTGGGATGTGTTCGAAGATGGATTGCGTAATTTTGACCTCGATAAATCCGAGGAAACTCACGGTGTTGATCGCGAGCTGGTGAAAGCCGCTGCACTGGAGTATGCCAACGCTGAAGCCGCGATGGAATTCCACGGGCTTGGCGTAACTGAGCACAGTCAGGGCGCGAAAACCGTGATGCTGATTGCCAACATCGCGATGATGACCGGCAACATCGGACGTCCCGGTTGTGGAGTGAATCCGCTGCGTGGACAGAACAATGTTCAGGGTGCCGCCGACATGGGCTGTCAGCCTCACCAGGGTGCCGGGTACATGCCGGTGAATGATCCAAAATGGGCTGAAGAATATGAGAAATTCTACGGTATGCCTGTTTCCGATGAAATCGGCTACAAGATTCCACAGATGTTCGAAGCAGCGCGTCAGGGCGACTTGAAAGCACTGTGGCTGATGGGCGAAGACGTCGTGCAAACCGACCCGAATTCCGAAGCCGTGAAAGAGGCGATGAACGCCCTCGATTTCCTGGTGGTTCAGGAGATTTTCATGACTGAGACCGCGCAGTTCGCCAACGTGATCTTGCCGGCCGCCAGCTTCCTCGAAAAATCTGGAACCTTTACCAACGCCGAGCGCCGAATTCAGCGTGTGAACGCAACCGTTGAACCGCTCGAAGGCACTAAGCCCGATGGCCAGATCATGGTCGAGATCATGAATCGTATGGGCTACGAGCAGCCGGACTACACGCCGGAAGGAATGCTCGATGAGATTTCCCGAATCGTGCCGTTTTTCGCGGGGGCAACCTGGGAAGGACTTGGCGATCTTGGTAAGCAATGGCCGATCACCAAAGAAGGCGAAGATACGCCGCTGCTGCA
>JAHDCN010000495.1 GCA_020629815.1 Verrucomicrobiota bacterium | reverse complement strand
GGAGAATGGCGGAAATCGACTTATCGCCCGAATCATGTCGGGGAGGAATACCTCGCAACTGACAAGGAACAGAAGGATCGCTCGATCACCTGGAAGGCGAAGCTGCCGAAGCCGGGTAAGTATGACCTCCGCGTCAGTTTCGGTGGCGGCAGCAGCCTCGAAAAGAAAGCGCCCTATCTGATACGCCACGCTGGCGGCGAGAAAATGTTGCTGATCAATCAATCGGTCACTCCTGACATCCGGGGGCTCTGGTTCTCGATCGGCCAGTTTGAATTTGGCGAGACGGCCGAAGTCCAGCTATCCGACGAAGGGACGACCGGTCATGTTATCGCGGACGCGATTCAACTGGTGCATGTCGATGATCTGGCGAAAGAGGCGGCCTCTCCCGCTGGCGATCTGAAGAAACTGGAGCGAGAGCTGAAGGATTTGAAGGGCAAAGCGCCCAAGGCACCAAAGGCGATGGCGGCGAAGGATCTCGACAAGGACCGCTTCGGTGATTTGAATATTCGTATTCGTGGCGAGGTGGCGAATAAAGGAGAGAAAGCCCCGCGCGGATTTCTCCAGGTAGCCAGCTATCCCGGATCGGAATTGCCGGAAATTCCCGAGGGAGAATCCGGTCGGGTTCAGTTGGCGGAGTGGCTGACGACTGCCGAGCATCCACTCACTTCCCGGGTGATGGCGAATCGCATTTGGCAGCAGCTTTTTGGTCGCGGCATCGTTGAAACTTCGGACAATTTCGGCGTTCGCGGAACCGAGCCGTCGAACCCTGAGTTGCTCGATTACCTCGCAGGCAGCCTGGTGAAAAGCGACTGGTCGATGAAATCGCTGATCCGTGAAGTGGTGAATTCGAAGACCTACCAGCAAACTGCTCTGACCAGCAAAGAAGACGATCCGGATAATTTGCAGCTGCGTCATCAGAACCGACGCCCGGCCACAGCCGAGACGATTCGCGATTCGATTTTGGCAATCGCCGGTGAGTTGGATGCCGAGCCGCGTGATTCGGTGGTCAGTCACCTCGGCATGTATGCGATTCAGACCTCAGGCAGCCGCGATGCCTCATTGAGTAAAACCGGCGAGCTTCGGCAGCGCAGTATCTATATGCCGGTGGTCCGCGGAGCCGTTCCTCCATCGCTGGCCGTGTTCGATTTTCCCAATCCCGATCTGGTCACTGGCACCCGCTCGATCACCACCGTTCCGGCCCAGGCCTTGTTCATGATGAATTCGCCATTTGTTCAGGACATGGCCAAAGCAACCGCCGCGCGCCTCGCAAGTAACGAAAGCGAATCTATCGAGCAGGTCGTGAAACGCCTTTATCCCGAGGTGCTGATTCGCGAAGCCGATAGCATCGATCTTGAATTGGGGATTACCTATATCAACGAGCAGGTCGGGGAAGGAAAGACCCGGCAGGAGGCCATCGCATCGTTTGTCCAAATTTTATTTAGTTCGACCGAATTTCGATTTGTAGAGTAGAAAGGAAACTGATCAGGAATGAATAACGGATGTCACCAGTTCACTTCAAATTTCAGCCGACGCAATTGGCTGCAAACGACCGGTTGTGGTTTTGGCGCGCTGGCGTTTAACGCTTTCGCCCAGCAGATCGCCAGTGCGACCAACTCGGGTTATTCGGTTGCCAATCCGCATCACGCCCCAAAAGCGAAGCGGGTGATTTTCCTGTTCATGCATGGCGGCGTTTCGCAGGTCGATTCCTTTGACCCGAAGCCGATGCTCAAAGAATACGACGGCAAAGATCTGCCGTTTAAAGGGCTCGATGGTCTGGACGTCGCGCTCAAGGACAAGGCCGGGAACGGCAAGGTCATGGACACGACCTGGGACTTTCATCAGCGCGGGCAAAGCGGCCAATGGATTAGCGATTTGTGGCCTCACCTGGCGAAACACGCCGATGATTTGTGCTTCATCAAATCGATGCACACTCGCGGAACTTCGCATGGTCAGGCCGTGTCGATGATCCACACCGGCAACGACAATTTGCTTCGCCCATCCGTGGGAGCCTGGGTTAGCTATGGGCTAGGTTCAGAGAACGAGAACCTGCCCGCGTTCGTCAGTGTGACACCTCCGGCCGGTCATGGAGGAACGCGCAATTTCGGCTCTGCTTTTTTACCCGCTCAGCACCAGGCAACTGCGCTTGGCCATTCAAGAGTGAAGGCTCCCGATGCGAAGATCCCGCACTTGCAGAATCAAAACATCCGCCCCGAGGATCAACAGCGGCAGTTGGAGATGCTCAAGAAGATCAACGAGAAGCACCTCG
>JAHDCN010000494.1 GCA_020629815.1 Verrucomicrobiota bacterium | reverse complement strand
GTATCCGAGTTGGGATGCTTGATGCCGTAGAGCTTGGCGTTGCGCTTGTTGAGATAAGTGAAGTCCGGATCGATAAACGTTTCGAGCGGGTGATTCTTGCGCAGAATCTCACTGACAAACATCTCGGTCTCGTTGGTGATCGACGCGAGATCTTTGTCGTTCCAGTTCAGCAATCGGGGATCTGGCATGATGTCGGGCAAGACATTCAGATCGAGCCACTGCCCGGTAAACGATTGGAGAAAATTCTTCACCCGATTGTGTTTCAACAAACGCCGTGTCTGTGCCTCCAGCACCTCGGGATCGGACAATGTGCCGTTGGCAGCGAATTTTTGCAGGGAGGCATCTGGCGGGCTGCTGGTGAGAAAATACGACAAGCGCGCCGCGAGATCATAGTCGTCGAGTTTGCCTTCGCGCTGACTTCGATAGAGAAAGTTCGGTGAGCAAAGCGCAGCCCGTAGAGCGAGGTGGATGCCGTCTTCAAATCGATTACCTTCCCCGATGTGATTCGTAGCGATGTCGACATACTTGGCGACTTGCTCATCGGTCGCGGGTCGGCGAAACGCGCGATCGAGAAACGGCTGCAAGATCATGCGAGCATATTCAACATCGCTTTGCCCGTCGCGCTCGCCCATGAATCGGGCGGTGATTCGTTTCTGTTCCTCTTCGTCGTTGTCCTTGATCAGACGTAGCGGCCCGGTGACCTGCATACGATGAAGACTGACAGCCGGGCCTTTGGAGAACAGGTAGCAGGACATCGTCTCGACCAGATTGACATCGGCCCTGGCCATCTTTTGGGTGAAGTCGACCACTGCTTTCGAATCAGGATCGAAATTCGCGACATCGAGCCCGCCTTTTTCGCGAATCGCATCAATACGTTCTTTCCAGTTCCATCCGCGATCTGCGCGTACGTAGCCTGCCTTCATCCATGCCACTCCGAGTTCGGGATCAGCGCGGAACATTTCCTGCAACTGCACCGCGAGCTTGGCCCGGTGATCCGGCACCTTGTCGCTACTCAGCGGTGCATTTTCGTAGTGAACGATAATCGTCTCACCTTTCTGCAGCTCGACATCAGCCTGGAAGGTTTTCGATTTTTCGGTGTCGACTTTGAACTTGGCGAGCAGGGGCAGTTCGTCGGCTTTCGCATAATTGTTGCCATCGGCAGCGCGCGACAGCAGATGGATCTCCGGCACGTGACCTTTGGTTGGCTTGAAGGAAGACAAATCGA
The DNA here is from genome assembly GCA_020629815.1 of Verrucomicrobiota bacterium. GTDB lineage: Bacteria > Verrucomicrobiota > Verrucomicrobiia > Verrucomicrobiales > DEV007 > Arctic95D-9. The sequence goes on along the minus strand of JAHDCN010000494.1, from coordinate 1,046 downwards.
TCTTCACCCGGTAAACGGCGGAAACCTTTGCCTCGAAACGATTCGGCCAGACCGAAGCCCGCGCCAACGGATCGCTACTCAATGCCATCCGCAATACGCCATCGATCTCGTGACCCGTGGTGAAGTTCAGGGTAAAATCGCCGGGTCCGATGGTCCTGGTTTCCTTGCGAATACGGCGTTGCTCCAGTGGTGGCGGCAACACACTGTCTGCTGCCGCGGTTGCGATTTCGAGGTATTGCGCCATCAATGGCGGGGAAAGCACCAGGCCTTCGCCAATGTTATCGAAGCCGTGGTATTCCATGTCGGCTGGAAATGACCGCGGCACCTGGAAGGGAACTTTGAAGACATCGGTAATGGTGTTTTCATATTCCTCTTTGCTCAATCGACGCAGCACGGTTCCGCCCGGTCGGTCATGTTCCAGCAGCACGTCGCTCAGCCATTTCGCCACCGCCTTGCGTTCCGCATCGGTCGGTTGAGCTTTTTTGTCTTCCGGCGGCATATCGCCCGACTCGATCATTTTCCAAGCCTTCGCCCAGCGCTTTGCCGAATGCGGATCGCTCCAATCAATTTCAAGGAAGTCGAGATTGATGTGCCCCTTCTCCGTGTCGGCGTCGTGACAATCGAGGCAGTAGTTTACCAGGAAGGCGTCGACATTTTCGGGGAGAGGTGATTTGTCGGCGTGGGCGGTTGAACAAGCCAAGAAAACAAGGAGAGGCGACACTCTTGTCGCCTGCACAAGCCATGCAGCCAAGCCAGTTGGGCGACAAGAATGTCGCCCATCCTTGACGAACCAACAGGGTATGATCAGTGAAGCAACCCTATTGGCTCGTATGAGCATAGTAGAACAGGATCTCCGAATCCATTGCATCTTTAGCGATCTTCCTGAGGCACTGCGGCGACTGCTGAGCCCCGTACCTACGTTCCGAATGAACATCACAGCAGGTAGTCATTCATATTGCGCGTCGCCTTGACGAAGCGCTTCTCCTCCAGGCCCATCGATTCCATCACGGAGAGGAACAGGTCACCCAGCAGCGGTGTCGCGCCGG
>JAHDCN010000493.1 GCA_020629815.1 Verrucomicrobiota bacterium | reverse complement strand
ATCGATGAAGACTACTGCTTTTATCCAGAGGAGCAGGCAAAGCTGGTCAGCCACCTGAAAGAGGCTGAAGTCGAGCATTTGCACATCACTGTGCACTCAGAAAAAGGGCACGATTCTTTCCTGCTGGAGCCGGCGCTCTACACGCCTCACATCCGGGTGATGCTGGAAAAATTCAGTCGATAGTTTCTTACGAAAAACTGGGAATCTCTTCGCTGACTGGTTCTTCGACCGGTTCGGGGTATTCGAAAGTTCGCCCTTCGAAATTGCGGATCACTACGCGCTCTTCGTTTTTCTGCAAAACGTAGTCGGGATTGACCGGCACCTTTCCACCGCCGCCGGGTGCATCGATGACAAACTGAGGAACGGCATAACCCGTGGTGTGGCCGCGCAGACCTTCGATAATCTCGACTCCTTTGGCGACTGGCGCACGCAGGTGAGAGGAGCCCTGGATCAGATCCATTTGGTAGAGGTAGTAGGGGCGGACGCGGCACATGATCAGCTTGTGTACCAGCGTTTTCATGGTGTCGAGATCGTCGTTCACGCCGCGCAGGAACACGCTTTGGTTGCCCATTGGCACGCCGTGATTGGCGAGGCGCTCGAGGCCCTCTTTCACTTCGGTGGTGAGTTCTCGGGGGTGATTGGCGTGGATACTGAGGAACAGCGGGTGGTATTTCTGCAGCATTTGGCAGAGCTCGGGAGTAATCCGCTGAGGCAGGAAAAGTGGCACCCGGGAGCCGATGCGGAGAAATTCGATATGAGGAATTTTGTGCAGCCGGCTGAGAATCTTCTCCAGCTTTGCGTCGGAAAAGAGAAGGGGGTCGCCGCCGGAAAGCAGCACGTCGCGAATCTCGGTGTGTTGCTCGAGGTATTGAAACGCGGCTTCGTAATCGGTTTCGAGTTCCTGTTCGCCAGCTCCACTGACTACGCGACTGCGGGTGCAGTACCGGCAGTAGGAGGCGCAGCGGTCGGTTACCAGAAAGAGAACCCGATCCGGATAACGATGCACGAGCCCGGGAACGGGCATGTGGGAGTCTTCGCCACAAGGGTCGCTCATTTCATAGTCGCTGGTCCAGGTTTCCTCCACCCGGGGGATGATCTGTCGGCGAATCGGGCAGTTGGGATCGTCTTTGTCGATCAGGTTAAAAAAGTGCGGGGTGATCGACATCGCCAGCTTGGTGCCGGAGAGAATTACTCCGTTTCGCTCTTCCTCACTGAGGTTGAGGTGTTCTTCCAGTTGCGCCAGAGAATTGATCCGGTGTTTCAGCTGCCATTTGGCGCTGTTCCAGTCTTCGGCAGGGATTTCCTGCCCGTTCCAATATCCCGGTGCGTGGGAGATAAATTCTTTTTGAAGGTCCTGTTGCCGATTATGGTGCATGGCTGTTTGGCTGGTCAACGAAAGGGCAGACGTTCTGTCTCAGATTCCCTTACGCTTGCGGTTCATAAATAGGTTGGTAATCAAGGCAAAGTCAACGCGCCTAAATTCGCAGGTCTGACGAATAGGGAGCACTATAAAACCGGGGTCGCTTTGTAGCGCCATACTTGTGACTTTTTGCGATTGCGAGCGGTCAGGGAACCGGTAGTTTGTGCCGAAACACGTGAACAATCACCTTAAAATCCTGCGCCAAATTGCCCGCCCGCATTGGTTCGATATTATCGAGCTGATCAAGCGGTCTCAGGGCCTGTCTGTGAAAGAGTTGTCCTCCAAGATGGACATGAGCTACATGGGCGTGAAAAAGCACTGTGTATCCATGCATGACCTGGGCCTGCTGGAAACCTGGCGCCGTCCGGTGGAAGTGGGGCGTCCGGAGAAAATTTACCGTCTCACCGACAAGGTGGATTGTCTGTTTCCGCATTATGGCGATGACCTGAGCCTGATGGTGCTGGAGGGCGTGATTCATCTGGACCCAATCGCGGCGGAAAAGATCATTTTCGGTTTTTTCCGCAAGCAAACCGAGGAGTTTACCAAGGTGGTTACGGGAAGCTCCGTTCAAGAGCGCGCGGAGCAGTTTGCCGCAGCCCGGAGTAAGCTGGGCTACTACTCCTGGTGTTTGTATGCCGAGGAGGTTGGCCTGTGGATTGAGGAGTATCACAATCCGATGGAAGCCGTCTTTGAAAAGTTTCCCGATCTGGTGAAGCACGAAATCAACATGATCGAGCGTCTGTTGGTGAGGGCCTATGTGGAGCGCAGTGTGGAGGAGGTTAAGGCGATGAAGCGCTATCGGTTTGACTTATCGCCGCGCTGATGTCAGGTGGGCGGCATGGGCAAATATGC
>JAHDCN010000492.1 GCA_020629815.1 Verrucomicrobiota bacterium | reverse complement strand
AGCACTTTGGAAATCTTTGCCCGTTGCGGTTTTTCCCCTTCTGAAAGCCGCCACACTTGATTGCCGACCGAAACACTGCCCGACTGGATTTTTCCGATCGCAATTCGACCCAAATAATCTGACCAGTCGATGTTGGAAACGAGCATTTGAAATTCCCCTTCCGGATCGACATCGGGAGCCGGAATGTGCTCGAGGATCGCTTCGAACAGCGGATTCATGTCCTTTTGATCCTCGTCAGGATGATTCATGGCGTAGCCGTTCTTGGCGCTGCCATAGAGAAAAGCGGCGTTGAACTGTTCTTCGTTGGCGTCCAGTTCGAGGAACAGCTCCAGCACCTTATCGTGCACCTCCAGCGGAGTTGCATTGGGACGGTCCACTTTGTTGACGAAAACAATCGGCGTCAGTCCATTGGCGAGCGCCTTCTTCAGAACGAATCGAGTCTGCGCGCGCGGACCTTCCTGGGCATCGACCACGAGCATGACGCCGTCGACCATTTTCATCACCCGCTCCACTTCCCCGCCGAAGTCGGCGTGACCGGGAGTATCAACGATGTTGATAATCTTGTCCTGCCAGTGCACGGAGGTGTTCTTCGCTTTAATCGTGATGCCGCGCTCGCGCTCCTGATCCATGGAATCCATGGCGCGCTCTTCGACGACCTGATTGTCGCGAAACGATCCCGCCTGCTTGAGCAGTTCATCGACGAGCGTGGTCTTACCATGATCAACGTGAGCGATGATCGCGATGTTGCGGATTTGCTGTGGGCTGGTGGTGTCTGACATGACGCGGGAATGACCGCCCGAATGGCCAAATTGCAAGCAGGGAAACCGACACCCAACAGGGTTAGGTCATAGACTCAACAGGGTTAGGTCCGCGACTGTACTCTGTTGGATCAGGCAGCGTCGCAAAATACTGGACTAATAGCGGCGATGCGCTAGGAGTGGAGGCTCGAAAAACGAACCACGCGAATCATTTCATGTCTGCGCCCAAGCAATGCACCCTGGCTTCGCCGGCTTCCATCACGGGAACCTCTCTCCACACCGGTGAACAGGTCGATCTGACCATGAAACCGGCACCGGCCAATCATGGTATCAAGTTCCGCCGCGTTGATCTTCCCGATCAGCCATTTATCGATGCTCATGTTTCAAAAGTTCAGACGGTAGAGCGCGCTACAACGCTTGCCGAAGGATCGGTCAAAGTTCACACCGTGGAGCATGTCATTTCCGCCCTGACCGGGATGGGAGTGGACAATGCAATCATCGAGATGAATGCGAATGAGCCGCCAATTGGTGATGGTTCAGCCAAGCCGTTTGTCGATTGCATTAAAGAGGCGGGCATCGAAGAGCAGGATGAGCTGCGCGGCATTTTCGAAATTCGCGAGCCAATCCACATGGAAACGAAGAACGGTTCGCTGATCTCGATCGTCCCCGACAAATCCTTCCGCGTTTCGTGTACACAGGTCGGTCCCGACGGCCGGATGACCCAATTTTTCTCAACGGAAATCACTCCGGAAAATTACGAAAAGGAAATCGCAGCTGCGCGGACTTTCGTTTTTTACGAAGACGTCGAGCCACTTCTGGAGAAAGGACTGATCAAAGGCGGTAGCCTCGAAAACGCAGTCGTGGTGAAAGGCGACTCGGTGATGAGCAAGGAGGAGATGCGATTCCAGGAGGAGTTCGCCCGTCACAAGATTCTCGACATCGTCGGTGACTTGATGCTCAGCGGAAAACGCATCATGGGCCACGTGATTGCCGTGAAGCCCGGTCACGGTCCGAATACCGAGATGGCGAAAACTCTGGCGAAGATGTACAAGGATACCATGTCGATGGTGCCCCCGGTTTCGATCCCGACCGGCGAGGGTGTCATGGACAACACCGAGGTCCAGCAAGTGCTTCCGCATCGCTACCCGTTCCTGATGGTCGATCGAATCATTGGTTTCGAAGGGGAAATGTTCTGCCGTGGCGTGAAGCAAATCACCATTAATGAGCCGTATTTCCAGGGGCATTTCCCCGGTCATCCGGTGATGCCCGGCGTGTTACAGGTGGAGGCAATGGCCCAGGTTTCCAGTATTGTGCTGCTGCGCCAACCCGAGAATCAGGGCAAAATCGGATACTTCATGAGCGCGGATAAAGTGAAATTCCGCAAACCAGTGATGCCGGGTGATACTCTGGTAATCGAGGCAGAAATCCTGAAAATCCGCCGCAACATCTGCTACGCGAAGTGCCGCTGCCTGGTGCAGGACGAGGTGACATCGCAAGCAGAGCTGAAGTTTGCTTT
>JAHDCN010000491.1 GCA_020629815.1 Verrucomicrobiota bacterium | reverse complement strand
GCGGGCGAACCCAAAACCATTCGGGTGAACCAAAAAGTGTCTCCGCCTCTGGCAAAAGGATTTTACACATTGGGAGTCTACCGGTTTGAAGAAGGAAAACCGGGTGCTGTGATTATTCGAAATGACGGAATTGATGGCAATGCCCATGCTGATGCGGTGCAGGTGTTGCTGCAAAAATAATGTCGGAACCTGAGCCTGGCACGATTTCCACGACTGACTGGAACCGGGTGCATGAGCAGACTCTCGGGATTGCTGATGCATCTGCGGCCGGTAATGGGTTACTGCGTGACTACCATCGGAAAAAGCTGATTCGTTTGCTCGACCAGTTGGATGATGTCTATGGCCGCCATCCGGATCTGTTGTCGATTCGTGCCAATGTGATTGATTCGTTTCTTGAGGCTTCGGCCCTGTATGAAGAAGCAATTCGGTTGGGGGAAGGCGTTGGTCTTCGACTGACCCGATTTAGCTATGCCCGTCGGCTTTTGGACCAGGTGGATGGCGGCGAAAGAGCTGAAAGTATCATACTCGACCTTCAACGGGATACTCCTGTGGAAGAAGTGGGCGATATTCGTGAGTTAGCAATGCTGCGAGACCGTTTTTTTCAGCGATTTCACAGACTGCCCGGGCATTCGTGATTTCAAGGTTCACAGCCTCAGAAAACGTCTGATTCACTGGAAGATCAAAAATCTCCATATTTAGTAATTTAGTGCAATCAGTATAATTCCAATAAACCCTTCGGAAGCGATTTTCCAAAGAATCTAATTCACCGAAGAGTTTTGGTCGAAAAGTGCTCAGTAATTGCTTTGACATGTGACCTTTCATCGCTTGAACTGCTCTACCTTTAACGCGAACCCACCGGGTTGGAATTACGGCATTTTTCCTGCTTTTCCTGATGCACTCGGTACGAAAAACAAATCTATGAAACCACTATTCTTAATCCTGCTATTCTCACTAATAGCTGCCGTTGTTTCGGGCTGGATCGCCCGGCCGATGAAACACGAAACTGTTGAGAAAACGTTAACTGAGCGCGCCGAAGGAGCGTTGGCTGATGCTCGATTTTCTAACGTTGATCTCGAATATGACCACCTGACCGCAGTTCTGAGTGGAACTGTTGCCTCTGAAGATGATATGAAGCAGGCCGCTTCTCTTCTGAAAGACAAAGTTTCCGCAGGTCGGGTGAAAAACCTGCTCACGGTCGTGACGCCGAAGAATCCACCGTTTGTGAATATTGTCAGAAAAGGCAAAGCGGTGACACTCGAGGGCGAAGTCGCCAGTAATGATATTAAGAATAGTCTTGGCGCTGCCGCGGCTGTTGACGGAACAGAGGTAACCAACAATCTGAAAATTGGTCAGTATACCACCGCACTTCCAGCTGCGGTTCTTCCTGCAGTGAAAGGCGTTTTGCCTTCTTCTTCTGAGTCTTTCGTTTCTTTCAAAGACAAGGTCCTGAAAGTATCTGGGCTACTCAACCGTCCTGCCAAGAAGTCCGCGATTCTGGGTGGTATTGGTGAGGTTGACGGGATTTCCTTAGACCATTCCGGTTTGCTCAATCCTCCAAACCTTCCCGCAAACCTCAAGCTCGCGACTAATGGTAACAAGATGACGCTGAGCGGACTGGTTCCCTCTGCTGATGTGAAAAAAGGGATTGTTGATTCGGTCAAAGCCTCGGCTCCCGAAGGAACTCAGGTGATCGACCAAATGAAAGTTCAGTCCGACGTCACTTCACCGGGCTGGCTTGGAAGAACGCCTAATCTGGCCAAAAATCTGGTTGGTTCTGTGAAGAACCCCGGTTTGGAAATTGGCCCCGACGTTTTCAAAATCTCCGGTATGGCTGCGAACAAGCAGGTAGCGGACACGGTGGCTTCCACTTTCAGTGCGATTAACACCGGCTCGACATTCGCGAACGGACTGAACATAGCGCCGGCTCCAAAGCCTGTTGCGGTAGTGAAGCCAGCACCGAAGCCGGAGCCAAAACCTGAACCTAAGCCAGCACCGAAGCCGGAGCCAAAACCAGAGCCAAAACTGCCTGCGTTGCTTAAGTTGACCGGCGACAAAGAAGTTGTTCTGACCGGAACGGTACCAAATAAAGGCGCTCAGGATGCAATTCTTAAGTCCGTAGGTGGTGGAGCAAAAGTCGATAACAAAATGAAGATCGGCTCCAACACCCGCAACGAAGGTTGGCTGGGTAAAGTGCCTGATTTTGTAAAAGGGTTCTACAACCAGCCAGTTGTTGGAAGGGGAGTTGAAGTAGGCAACGGCCGTATGATCCTTCGTGGAGAAATGCC